>JANXWQ010000152.1 GCA_025351065.1 Chthoniobacter sp.
CTCGGCCGCACCGCGCTCTACATCACCGACCGCGCCGAAGACAAACCCGCCTCTAGCATCCTCCGCGAATTCGTCCGCTGGGAAATGATCGCGCAAATCGACCTCACCCGCCGCGGCCTCCCCCTCCACCAGCTCCGCGTCTTCGCCTGCTACGACTACCGCCAGCCGGAACTCTGAGGCGGCGCTTTCCGCTTTCCGTCCTCCGCCTTTCGCCTGCATGCTTTCCGCCTCAATGCCTGCCGTCTCCGTCGTCATCCCGCTTTTCAACGAGGAAGGAAACATCGCCGAACTCCAGCGCGAACTCGCCGCCGCGCTCGCGGGGCTCGATTACGAACTTGTGCTCGTGGATGATTGCTCCAGCGACCAGACCCTCGCGCGCATCGAGCGAGGGCCGGGCGTGCGGGTGATCGAGTTTGCGAAAAACACGGGACAGAGCGCGGCGATGTACGCGGGCATCCACGCGGCGCAGGGCGGCGTTATCGTGCTGCTCGATGGCGACCGGCAGAATGACCCCGCCGACATCCCGCGCCTGCTCGCCGAGGTCGAGAAAGGCGCGGACCTTGTCTGCGGTTACCGCGCCAAGCGGAAGGATTCGTTTTCCAAAAAGCTGACCTCGCGCGTGGCGAATTTTGTCCGCTCGCGCTTCACCGGCGACGGCGTGCGCGACACCGGCTGCACGCTCAAGGCCATGCGGCGCGAATGTCGCGAGGCGCTGGTGCCCTTCTACGGCATGCACCGCTTCATCCCGGCGCTGGTGAAAGGGCTCGGCTACAAGCTCGTCGAGCTGCCGGTGAATCACCGCCCGCGCACGTCCGGCGTGAGCAAATACGGCTTCGGCAACCGTGCGTGGAAGGCGACGTGCGACATGTTCGCGGTGAAATGGATGCTCTCGCGGCAAATCCAAATCCGCGTGCGCAAGGAAAGCTGAACCCGATTGAATCAGCCACGGATGGACACGGATGAAACACGGATGCAGAAAAGAAGATCGCTTGCATCCGTGAAAATCCGTGTCCCTCCTTGGCTGATCCTCCTCGTGACTTTCGTGGTCGCGGGCCGCGCCGCTGAGCTGTTTCCGTTCGTGCTGCCGTGGGATGACGCGTCGCCGTCGGCGGTGAATGTGAGCGCGTGGCTGGAGGCTCCGGCGGGCCGGGACGGCTTCGTGACGGTGCAAGACGGGCATCTTTTCGCGAATGGAAAGCGCTTCCGCATTTTCGGTGTGAACCTCGCGTTCGGCGCGAATTTTCCGACGCACGACGACGCGGAAAAGGTCGCCGCGCGAATGGCGAAATTCGGGATCAACTGCGTGCGCTTTCACCACATGGACATGCAGACCGCACCGGGCGGCATTTGGGCGAAAGACTACGCGGGGCTCGACGCGGGGCAGCTCGACCGGCTGGACTACTTCCTCGCGCAGCTCAAGGCGCGCGGCATTTACGCCGACCTGAATCTCCACGTCTCGCGCACCTACCCTGATCGCCCGGCGGCGGAAAAAGCGGGCAACCCGAACTACGACGCGGGCGTGGACAATTTCGACCCCCAGATGATCGCGCTGCAAAAGGACTACGCCCGCGCGCTGCTCACGCACGTCAACGCCTACACGAAAAACGCCTACACCGCCGAGCCCGCCGTCGCGCTCATCGAGATCAACAACGAGAACGCGCTGCTCACGCTCTGGCACTACGGCGGGCTCGACAAGCTGGCCGCACCCTACCGCGCTGAACTCGCCGCGCTGTGGACGGACTACCTGCGGAAAAAATACGGCGACGACCAAAAGCTCGCCGCTGCATGGGCCGCGGACGCGAAGCCCGCGGGTGCGGAGTTGCTGAAGAACGGCAACTTTGCCAGCGGCGCGGACGGCTGGTTTTTCGAGCAGCACGAGGGCGCGGTCGCGGAGACCGTGGCGAAGGACGGCGTGCTCCGCGTGGACGTGCGCAAGGCGGGCGCGCAGGGCTGGCATGTGCAGGGTTATTACGGTGGGCTGAAGCTCAGCGGCGGCGAGCCGCTCGCGCTCACTTTCCGTGCGCGGGCCGATGCGCCGCACCGCATCAGCGTGGGTGCGCGGCAGGCGCACGAGCCGTGGAGCGGGCTGGCGAGCGAGGAAATCGACGTGGGCATGGAGTGGAAAACCTTCCGCGTTTTCCTTACGCCGAGCGCGGATGAGGTGCAGGCGCGCGCCGGTTTCAGCGGCCTCGGCGCGACGCCCGGCTGGTTCGAGTTTGCGGATGTATCGCTCCGGCCCGCGGGCATCGACGGCACCGTGCCGCGCGACGCCGCGGGCATCGTTGCACTTTTCACCAAGCTTGACATCGCCGGGCGCACCGAGCTGGCGCGCGACGACTGGCAGCGGTTTTTGTGGACGGTCGAGGAGCGTTACTGGCCGGGCATGCAGCGTTTCATCCGCGAGGATTTGCAGGCGCGCAGCCTCATCGTCGGCACGCAGCTCGGGTGGTCGCCTTTTCTCATCCAGCAGCACATGGATGTCATCGACTCGCACGCCTACTGGCAGCATCCGCAGTTCCCGCGCAAGCCGTGGGACATGAAAGACTGGACCGTGCGCAACCTCGCCATGACCGGCGCGGCGGACGGCGGCACGCTGCCCGGCCTCGCCCTCCAGCGCGTCGCGGGTAAGCCGTATATCTGCACCGAATACAACCACTCCGCGCCGAACCAATTCGCCGCGGAAACTTTCCCGCTCATCTGCGCCTACGCCGCGCTCCAGGACTGGGACGGCATCTTCGCCTTCGCCTACTCCCACCGCACGGACGACTGGGCGAAAGGCTATTTCCCCAGCTTCTTCGACATTGATCAGCATCCGGTAAAAATGGCCGCACTCCCCGCGTCGCTCGCCCTTTTTATGCGCGGCGACGTGACCGCGGCGAAGACCGCCGCCATCGCCAGCATCCAGCACGACATCGCTGTGGCGACCGCGCGCGAGCAGGGGCCGCGGCTGGGTGCGGAGCAGTTCGGGGTGAAACGGATGGAGACGTTTTTGCATCGCGTCGGCGTGCGGCAGGGCGATGGCGAAACTTTTACCGCCACGCCCGCGCCGGCCGGGCCGAAGTTCGTGAGCGACACCGGCGAACTGACGTGGGACACCGCCGACAAAGCCGTGACCATCGACACCCCGCGCTCGAAAGGCGTGCTCGGGTTCATCGAGCGCCGCAGCTACGACATCAGCGGCGTGAAGCTCGACTTCGCCGGCACCCGCACCGGCTTTGCGTGCGTGCAGCTCACGGTGCTGGACGGCGCGGACTTCAAGACGGCGAAGCGCATCCTCATCACCGCGACGGGCACTGCCGAAAACACCGGGCTGCAATGGACGGACGACAAAAAGGAAAGCACCGGCACGCACTGGGGCCACGCGCCGAGCATGGTCGAGGGTGTCGCCGCCAAAATCACACTCCCGCTTTCCACCAAGCTCAAAGCCTGGGCGCTCGACGACCGCGGTCAGCGCCGCGCTGAGGTGCCGCTGCACGACGGCGTGCTCGAAATCTCACCCGATCACCAGACCCTCTGGTACGAGGTGGCAGGGGAGTAGCGGGGTTTTCTGCGGCTGGTGCTGGTGGAAAAATGTGCGACGAATGCGGGATGAAAATGCCGCTGCTCTCTCGCCGCACGCTGCTCCGCGGCATCGGCACGGCGGTGGCGCTGCCGTGGCTGGAGGCGATGGGGCAGTTCACCGCCTACGCCGCCGAGACGCCAGGGCGCAAGGCGCCGAACCGCCTCGCGTTTCTCTACGTGCCGAATGGCAAGGACATGCCGAGCTGGACGCCGCACACGGAGGGCCGGCTGGGCGAACTGCCGCCGATCCTCGCCGCGCTCGCGCCGGTGAAGGACGACCTGCTCGTGCTCTCCGGCCTCGCGGCGGACAAGGCGCGCGCGTACGGCGACGGGGGCGGCGATCACGCGCGGGCGATGGCGGCTTTTCTCACCGGCACGCATCCGCGCAAGACTGATGGCGCGGACATCCGCGCGGGCACGTCGGTGGATCAGCTTGCGGCACAGCGCATCGGCGAGCTGACGCGGCTGGCGTCGTTGGAGATTGGCGGCGAGGCGGGGGGCATGGCGGGGAATTGCGACAGCGGCTACTCGTGCGTGTACAGCTCCACGGTTTCGTGGAAAAGCTCGACGCAGCCGCTGCCGAAGGAGGTGAATCCGAAGCTGGTTTTCGAGCGGCTTTTCGGCCAGCCCGGCGGCCCGGAGAAAGTGCGGCGCGACCTCGCGCGGAAGAGCGTGCTCGATTTCATCCGCGACGATTCGCGCTCGCTCGTGGCGACGATGGGGAGCGGCGACAAGCAGAAGCTCGACGAGTATTTCACCTCGATCCGCGAGATCGAACTGCGCATGGAGCGCGCGGCGAAACTCCCCGCCGTCAACGCGCCCGCCGGCGTGACCGCGCCCGCGGGTCAGCCGGACAATTACGCGGAGCATCTGCGGCTGCTAAGCGACATGCTGGTGCTCGCTTTCCAGGCCGACGTGACCCGCGTCTGCACCTTCGTTTTTGCCAATGAGGCGAGCAACCGCAGCTACCCCGACCTCGGCGTGAATGAGGGCCACCACGAGCTTTCGCACCACGGCCACGACCCGGAGAAAATCCGCAAGGTGCGGGCGATCAATCAATTTCACGTCGCGCAGCTCGCCTATCTGCTGAAGCGGCTCAAGGGCATCCGCGAGGGCGACGGCACGCTGCTCGACCACTGCATGATCGCCTACGGCAGCGGCAACAGCGACGGCGACCGCCACAACCACGACGACCTCCCGATCCTGCTCGCGGGCAGCGGCGGCGGGACGATCGCGACGGGGAGGCATGTGCGGTTCAAGGACGAGACGCCGGTGACTAATCTGTGGGCGTCGCTGCTCGAACGGATGGATGTGCGCGTGCCCTTCATCGGCGACAGCACCGGCCCGCTCGCCGCGCTGCGCTCCGCGTAGCCGCGCGTGTGACTTTTACCCGCGCCGGAAAACGAGGCGCAGGATGAGCAGCAGGTCCGCGACGCGCGTCTGGATCGGGCGATAGCTGACGCGGTGCTCACGAATGTAGCGCGGCGCAAACTCGACCACCGCATGCACCAAAAGCAGCAGCACCGCATAGAGCAGCGGGAAGCTAAGCACCATCAGGACCGGCGACGTTTGAAACGCTTGCAGCATAGAAATCATAGAAAACCTCGTTTAGCAGGATGGGTGCCCACGTTCATAAGGCGCTCATTGAGAGGGGAGGCGCCGTCGGAGGCAAGGCGAAAATTGCTTTTTTTGCGCAGGCCGTGGGCGAAACGCGGCAGCTTGGGCTGGGCTCAGCGGCCCGCGCGAGCGAGGGCGGCGGCGCGCTGGTATTGCTGGCGGAAATGGTCGGCGAGTTCTTTGGCGAGCTGGACTTCGGCGATTTTGTCGCCGCCGAGGGCGTCGCGCATGCGCCCGCCGGCGGCGGTGTAATCGACCGCGCTCACGTCTTCAAACGCGGCGCTGGCCTCGGGCGGAAAGTGCGCGGCGATGAGCGCGCGCCAGGCGGCGGTGAGTTCGTCGTGCGGGTCGATGCACATGACGCGGAAGGTGAAGGCGATGGAGCGGAACAGCGCGCCGGTCCACGCGTCGTGATAAGTGAAAGACTTGGCGAGTTCGTACGGATCGACCTCAGGATCGGAGCGCAGCGGGCGAAACTCGGGCGCGTAAAGTGCCGGCAGCACGGGCAGCCGGCGGAGCGCGTAACGCTGCGGGCCGCCGGGCGTGCCGACGTTCCAGTTCCACAGTTTCTGCGCCGCGGGCGACATGACGAACGCGATGAACTCGCGCGCCACCTCGGGATGCGGCGCTCCGCGGAACAGCCCGATGGGATCGACGCCGACTGACGTGCCGCCAGCCGCGTTGACGTATTGCAGCCGCGAGCTGCCGTCGGCCTTGCGCACGGCCTCGCTTTGGAAGCGCCCGTAAAAGTCGATGGTCATGCCGGCGGCGGCTTCGCCGGCCTCCACGTCGAGCGCGATCTTCGTTGAGGAGTCGGTGAAGTAGCGGGCGTTCGCGCCGATCTTCATCAGCAGCCGCAGGGCCTGCGTCCAGCCTTGGGCGACTGCGGCTGGCTCCCGCCCAGCCTCACCCATCTGCTGCTGGATGAGCATCTCGAAAGCCTTGTTCACCGAGCTGCTTTGCGTGGGATTGGCGAGGGCGATTTCGTGGGCGAAACGCGGGTTGGCGAGATCGGCCCAACGCGTCGGCGGCGCGAGGCCGAGCCGCGCGAGTGCGTCGGTGTTGAAACAAATGCCGAAGCTCGAAACGACGTTGCCGATCCAGCGGCCCTGCGGATCCCAAAACGGCTCGCCGCTCACGGTCTGCGGAACCTGACCCGCGCCGTCGCCGAACAGTTCCGGGTGCGCTTTGATGAAACCGCAATCCACCAGCCGCCCGGCTTTCGCCTGCTGCTGGAAGTCGTACGCGCCGCCGCCGAAAAACAGGTCGATCTTGCAGCCCACCTCCGACGCGAGAAACTCCCGCCGCGCTTGCTGCTCCGGCGTGTCCTGCGCGGGGTCTTTGGCTGGCGCAATCTTCGCATTGTCAAAGCTGCCCTCGACCGCCTTGCTCCACGGTTTGCCGAGCGTGCGCGTCCAGTGGTTTTGAAACGCGGCGAGATATTCCGACGCCACGTAGCGCCCGATCTCGCTCGTCCCGCCGGGCGTCCGCCAGTCCACGCGCACGCGCTCGCCGGTCCTGGCAAAATACTGCGCCTCGAAAGCGCGCCCGAACTCCGAGCGGATGGATTCATTGTGCGGCGTGATGATGACCAGCGCCCGCTCCTCCGCTTGCGCCCCGCGCTCCTGCTTTGGCCGCAGCAAAATCGGCCCCAGCAGCACGGCGACCAGCGCTAGCAAAAGCGGCCAGGTCGCTTTCATCCCGGCAGGGCGACCACATCCTCGGGCTCCACGCTGGCGAAAAGCTCGCGCTCCGGGCTCAGCTCGACGAAGCGCGGGTTCAGCTCGAAGACCTTGAGCGCATCCGGCCCGGCGGCGAAGCGGTACTGCGCCATCTCGCCGAGATACACGCGCTCGGTCAGCCGCCCGGCGACCTCGTTTTGCCCGCCCGGCTGCGTCGCCAGCCGCCAGCTTTCGGGGCGGATGGACAGCGTGCAGCTTTCGCCCGCGCCCGGCTGCCAGCCATTGCCGCCGAGCGTCGCGGCGAACTCGCGCACCGCCGTTGCCACCACCACCGCGCGGCCATTCACCGCACTGATTTTCCCTTCGATGAAATTCGTCTCGCCCATGAAATCCGCGACGAAGCGCGAGTGCGGATGCCGATAGACTTCCGCCGGCGTGCCCGTCTGGCGGATGTGTCCGCCTTCGAGAATCGCCATGCGGTCGGCGATCGACAGCGCCTCCTTTTGATCGTGCGTCACGTAGATCGCGGTGAGGCCGAACTCCTTGCAGATGCGGCGGATTTCCGCGCGCATTTCCAACCGCAGCCGCGCGTCGAGATTCGACAGCGGCTCATCCAGCAGCAGGCAGCGCGGGCGGATGACGAGCGCGCGAGCGAGCGCCACGCGCTGTTGCTGGCCGCCGGAGAGTTGATTGATTTTGCGTTCGCCGTAATCGGCCATGTGAACCGACGCGAGCGCCTGTCCCACGCGCTGCGCGATCTCGGGCACGGCCACCTTTCGCTCTTCGAGGCCGAATGCGACGTTCTTCGCCACCGTCATGTGCGGCCACAGCGCGTAGCTTTGAAACATCATGCCGG
>JANXWQ010000153.1 GCA_025351065.1 Chthoniobacter sp.
AACAAGTATCGCTCCGCGCCGCTCCCGAGCGGTGCAAAGCTCTCTTTCTCCGAATACGATTGGAGTCTGAACGACGCGAAGCCGTGACGTTCCATCCGGCAAATCGTTTGCCCCTCGGCCAACTTCGATATAACCAAAACACACTATGAAAACATTCCTCATGTTGCTCGGCATCGGTGCGATTTTTGCCGCCGCCACGGCCTGTGTCCTTCCCGGCTCGAAGAAGGAAAAGGCGTCTCCGGCTCAGCACTCCGCTCCAGCGGCCGAGTCACGCCACTAGTCCGCCTTTTGCATGACTCTCGCTCAGCAAGCTGCTGAGACCCGCGTGGCGCTGGCCACCGCCTCGGCGCGGCTGGGCGCATCCATGCGCGGCCCCACGCAGTTCATGGGGCGGCAGATCGCGGGCTGCGGGGCGGTCATCGGCGCGATGCCGAAGTGTGATTTTTCCTGCACGGGCTGCTACCTCGGCGAAGATGCAAACCGAGCGCGGCCGCGTTCGACGGAAGAGATCCGGCAGCAGTTGCGCGAAATCCGCGCCTGGCTCGGTCCCGTCGGCAATGTGCAAATCACCGATGGCGAAGTCTCGCTGCGCGACGAGGGCGAGGTGATCGCCCTGATCCGCTATGCGCGGGAGATCGGGCTGGTGCCGATGCTGATGACGCATGGCGAGACTTTCCGCCGCAAGCCGGGCCTGCTCGAACGGCTCATGGTCGAGGGCGGCCTGTCCGAGATCAGCGTCCACATTGATACCACGCAGCGTGGCCGCCGCGATCACTTCGCGGCAGCGCGCACCGAGGCGGAACTCGATCCTTTGCGCGCCGAATTTGCCGGGATGATCCGCGCGGCCCGGCGGAAAACCGCGCGGCCGCTCACGGCTGCGTCCACCGTGACCGTGACCCGCGAAAATCTCGCCGGTGTCGCGGACATTGTCCGTTTTTTTCTCACGCACGCCGATGCGTTCAAGATGGTGAGCTTCCAGCCCCTGGCCGAAGTAGGCCGCACGGATCCCGGCCTGCGCGGAGTCACTCCCGACGAACTCTGGGCGCGCATCGCCGAGGGCACCGGCGACCCGGACATCCGCCGCGGCGAAGGCTGGCTCGGCCACCCGGCCTGCACGCGCTTCGTGCAGGGCGTCGCGGTGAACCGCGCGAAAGATCGCGGCCCGCGGCTCGTGCCCATCTTCCGCCGCGATCGTCCGGACGAGATGCGCGTGCTGAATGAATACTTCGATCGCGCGGGCGGACTTTCCTTCCGGCTCGACAGCGCCGCGCAGGCGCTCCGGCGCATCGCAGGTTTCGCTCTGCGGCACGGGATGTTTGCGCTCACGAGGCTGCTGCCACATTTGGTGAAGCTGTGCTGGCGCGCGGGGACTTTGCGGGGCAATTATTTTTCCGTCGTGAGCCATCACTTCATGAGCGCCGCGGAGATCGCGACGCCGCTGGGACAGGAACGGCTCGGTGCGTGCGCGTTCCAGGTTCCCATCAATGGCGAACTCAAATCCATGTGCGCCGTGAACGCGCTGGGATTGCGGGAGGAATTCTATCGCGCAGGAAAACCCGCGCTCGTCGAAGCGTGAACGCCTACGGCTTTTTCTCCGCCGTCGGCGCCATCACGACCATCCTCTGGGTGCGGCGGCGCCATCGTGAAATGGGCATCTCGGAAAACCAACTGTGGGCCGCGCTCTGGCTCATGCTTGCGGGTGGAGTCGTCGGCGCGAAAGGCTTGTTCGTCGCGCTCGGATGGCAGCACTACGCCTCGGGCGAACTGCGCTTCTGGGCGGATTTCGGCGCGGGATTTGTCTTCTTCGGCGGGTTGCTCGGAGCGTTGTGCGTGGGCGGCGTGTTTGCCTTCTGGCAAAAGCTGAGCTTCTGGCGTGGGGCGGATTATTTCGCCGTGGCGCTGCCGCTCGGTCATGCCATCGGCAGGGTCGGCTGCTTCACGCAGGGCTGCTGTGGCGGGCATCCTCCGCATCCCGTGCAGCTTTACGAATCCGCCGGGCTGCTGCTGATCATGGCCGCGACAGCGCGCGTCCTGAGGTCGGTGGAAGCCGGGCGCATCTCGCGCGGTGTCGCGTTCTGCGCCTACCTCGTGCTCTACGGAATCCTGCGCCTTGTACTCGATCCGCTGCGCGCCGACGGACGCCCGGAGCGATTCCTCGGCTTCTCGCATCAGCAGGGCATCGCGATGGGGCTGATGCTC
>JANXWQ010000160.1 GCA_025351065.1 Chthoniobacter sp.
CCGCGCCACACCGTCCGCCAGCACGAGGGAAAATGCGGAATCTTCATCATGCCCGCACGCTTCACTCCGCGGGCGGCGGCGCAAAAATCTGCTGCAGCTTTTCGCGGAGCGCGGGGAGGTTGAAAGGTTTTTGCAGGAAGCCCGCGAGCCCTTTGCCGGTGAAGCGCGTGATGGCCTCCTGCTCGTTGAAGCCGCTCATCAGCAGCACGGGCATGTCCGGGCGCAGCTCGGTGATTTTGGCAAAGGCCTCCTCGCCGTCCATGTGCGGCATGGTGAGGTCGAGCACCACGAGCGCGAATTCTCCGGGCGTGGCGCGGAACAGCTCGACCCCCGTGCGCCCGTGGTCCGCGAGCCGCGTGGTGAAGCCGAGCGCCTCGAGCATGCGCGCGGTGGTGACGCGCACGGTCTCCTCGTCATCGACCACGAGCGCGAGGCCCGCGCCGTGCCAGCCGTCGGTCGCCGCCGTCTCGGCGGCGGGCAGGTCGGCGGGCCCTTCGACGCAGGGCAGCAGGATTTTGAAAGTCGTGCCCCAGCCCGGCTCGCTGAAGACTTTGAGCGCGCCTTTATGCCCGCGGATGATGCCGAGCACGGCGGCCAGGCCGAGCCCGCGCCCGGTGAATTTCGTGGTGAAAAACGGATCGAAAATCCGCGCCTGCACTTCGGGCGGCATGCCGCCGCCGTTGTCCGCGATTTCGAGGCAGAGGTAGTCGCCCTCCGGCAGATCGGGGGCGAAAAAAGTACCCGCGAGATAATGGCGGTCGGCGCGGGTGAGGCCGGTGGTGAGGCTGATGAAGCCGCTTTTTTCCCCCACCGCCTCGGAGGCGTTGATGACCAGATTCATCACCACCTGGCGGAGCTGCGTGGCGTCGCCGAGCACCGCGGGCAGGGCGTCGGCGAGGCTGAATTTCAGCACCGCGCGTTTGCTGATCGAGACCTGGAGCAGCCGCGTGGTTTCCACGATGAGCGCGTTGAGGTCGAGCCGCTGGACGACGAAGCGGCCCTTGCCCGAATAGGCGAGCATCTGTTTGCAAAGGTCGGCGGCGCGCTTGGCGGCGGACTCGATCTGCTCGAGGAAAGGCTGCACCGGCGATTCCGCGGGCAGGTCCATGCGGGCGAGGCTGGCGTTGCCGAGCACGCCGCTGAGCAGGTTGTTGAAATCGTGGGCGATGCCGCCGGCGAGCACGCCGAGACTTTCGAGCTTCTGCGCTTCCTGGAGCTTGCGCTCGATGACCTGGCGCTCGGCGGCGGCCTTGCGCGCGGCCTGCTCGGCCACCACGCGTTCGCTCACGTCCTGCACCAGCGAGAGGATGGAGACGCTGCGGCCCGCAGCGTCGAGCAGCACGGAATTCTGCCACAGGCAATGCACGGTGAGGCCGCGTTTGGTGAGGTTGCGGTTGTTCGAGACGTTGCGCCGGTCGCGCCCATCGAGGAGCCGCTCGACGGTGGCGTTGACCTTTTCCACATCCTCGGCATGCACAAAAGGGAACTCGGTGAAATGCCGCCCGATGACCTCCTCCGCTTTCCAGCCAAACATGCTTTCCGCCTGCCCGGCCCAGCGGGTGATGCGGAAATCCGGCTCCCATTCGATGACGGCGAGCGGCGAATTTTCGATGTGGTAGATGAGCCGCAACTGCGCCTCTTTGAGCTGTGCGGTGGCCTGCTTGATCTCGGTAATGTCGTGCCCAATGCCGACGAGCCCGATGACGCCGCCTGCTTCGTTGCGCACCGGAAATTTCGAGGTGAGGAACCAGCCCTTTTTTCCGTCGGGCGTTTCAAACGGCTCCTCGCGGTTGAGCGTCGGCTCGCCGGTCGCGATCACTTTCATGTCGTCCGCGTGGTAGAGGGCGGCGATCTCCCTGCGGCCCGGCAGTTCGAGCACGGTTTTACCGATGCACGAGAGTTCGGCCCGTCCGTAGAGGGCGTGGTCGGCTTTGTTTTGCAGCAGGTAGCGGCCTTCGCGGTCTTTGCAAAAAATCGGATCGGGCACCGCGTCAATGAGCGTGCGGATGAGAAAGCGTTCGCTGGGCAGGGCGGACGTGTCGGCGGGCGTGGGCGCAGGCTTTTCCGCGGGCGCGGCGTCGAGTTTGGTCAGCGCGAGGAGCGTGCCCCAGACGTTGCCCGCGCTGTCGATCAGCGGCAGCGCGGTGGCGGTGCAGTCGGCCTCGGCGCCGTCTTTGGCGACAAAGGCGTGCGGCCCGCTCCAGCGTCCGTCGCGCAGCACGGCGGTGCGGATGGACGGCCAGAGCGCGGGCGCGTCCTCGGCGCGGTGCATGAGTGCGGGCGGCTGCCCGAGCGCCTCCTCGCGGCTCCAGCCAAACATTTGCACCGCGCCGTCGTTCCAGTCGCAGATGGTGCCGTCGGGGGCGATCACCAGCATGGCGTCCCCGATGTGGTTGAAGACGAGCGCGCGGCGCAGCAGCGCGTCGAGCCGCTGGATGTCGAGATGGACGTGGGGGTGATACTCGCTCAAGGCCGCGGATTTTGGCACCGCTACGGGTGTTTGGCGAGTGCCAGTCTCGGGGTGCGCTACGTCCGAATCTGCCCGGTGCCGCGGAGGACGTATTTGTAAGTCGTCAGCTCTTCCAGGGCCATCGGCCCGCGGGCGTGCAGCTTGTCGGTGCTGATGCCGATCTCCGCGCCGAAGCCGAATTCGCCGCCGTCCGTGAACCGCGTGGAGGCGTTCCAATAGACGGTCGCGCTGTCCACTTCGCCGAGGAAACACTCCGCGGTTTCCGCGTCGGCGGTGACGATGCCGTCGCTGTGATGCGAACCATTTTCCTCGATGTGCGTGATCGCCTCGTCGAGCGAGTCCACGACTCTCACCGCGAGGATGAGGTCGAGAAACTCGGTGCGAAAATCCTGCCCGGTGGCCGGCACGATCCGCTTGGCGCGGGGCGTTTCGCGTTCGGCGTCGAGCATGGCGAAGCTGCGCTCGTCGCAGCGCAACTCCACGCCTTTGATGAGCAGCGCCCGCCCGGTCGTGGCGAAGAACTGCTCCGCCACGTCGCGATGCACGAGCACGGTCTCGATGGCGTTGCACACGCCGGGGCGCTGGCACTTCGCGTTGATGACGATGCTCTCCGCCATCGCGAGGTCGGCGGCGCGATCCACGTACATGATGCAGATGCCGTCGTAGTGTTTGATGACCGGCATGCGCGCGTGGCGGACCACGGTTTCGATCAGCCCTTTGCCGCCGCGCGGCACGATGACGTCGAGCCATTTGTCCATCTCGCAAAGGTGGCGCACGGCCTCGCGATCCGTGGTCGGAATGAGCAGCACGCTGTCCGCCGGCAGGCCCGCGCGCGCCGCGCCGCGGCTGAGCGCGGCGGCGATGGCGACGTTCGAGTGGATGGACTCGCTGCCGCCGCGGAGGATGGTGGCGTTGCCGGTTTTCGTGCAGAGCACGGCGGCGTCGCTGGTCACGTTCGGGCGCGACTCGTAGATGATGCCGACGGTGCCGATGGGCACGCGCACTTTCTGGATGCGCAGGCCGTTGGGCCGCGTCCAGTCGCGGATGATTTCGCCCACGGGATCGGGCAGCGCGGCGACTTCGCGGATGCCGTCGGCCATCGCGGCGAGCTTCTTCGGATCGAGCGCGAGGCGTTCGAGCATCGCGCCGGAAAGGCCCGCCGCTTTTGCTTTCTCCACGTCCTGCGAATTCGCCGCGAGAATCTCCGGCGCGGCGGCGACGACTTCATCGGCCATCGCCAGCAGGCCGCGGTCTTTTTGCTCCCGGCTCATCCGCGCGAGCGCGCGCGCGGCAGCGCGGGCGCGGCGGCCGAAATCTTCGATCTGCGTTTTCAAATCCGACATGCCCGCACCTTTCTACACGCGCCCGGCTTTGGCAATAAACCGCGTGCCGAGCGGCTTGCCCGCGACGATGCCGGGGATGCGCCCCGCCTTGCGCCCGCTGGCGATGTGCGTGGCGATGCCGGCCTCGACGGCAACCTTCACCGCCTGGAGTTTTGAAGTCATTCCGCCCACCGAAAACCTCCCTTTTTCCGCCCGCGCCAGTCGCGCCACGCCGTCGATCTCCGCGACCTCGCGCACGACCGCGCCGCTTTCATCCAGCAGCCCGTCCACACTCGTGAGCAGGATCAAAATGTCCGCGCGGACGAGCACGGCGACCTCGGCGGAGAGCCGGTCGTTGTCGCCGAATTTTCCGAACTCATCGACCGCGACCGAGTCGTTTTCGTTGATGATCGGCACGACATGCTTTTGCGCAAAGATCCGCCGCAGGGTGTTCTGCGCGTTGGTGTGGCCGATGCGGCTGTCGAGGTCGCGGTAGGTGAGCAGGAGCTGCGCGACGACGAGCCCGTGCCGGGCAAACATCGCGCCGTAGAGCTGCATGAGTTTCGACTGGCCGATGGCCGCGCACGCCTGCTTCGAAGGCAAATCGTCGGGCCGCTCCTTCAGCCCCAACTCGGCGAGCCCCGCCGCGACCGCGCCGCTCGAGACGATCACGCACTCGTGGCCGGCCCGCACCAGGCCGGCGATCTCCATGGTGAGGCGCGCAAACTGGCGCTCATCGAGCGCGGTGCCGCGCGCGTTGGCGAGGATGCCGGAACCGAATTTAACGACGATGCGCTTGGGCTGTTTGGACATGGCGAGCGGGCAGCGTAGCCGATGGGTCAAGCGCGGCGGGAAGCTGCGCCGCGTCGGTGAAAAGATTGGCGCGAAAATCCCAGCACGCGCCGGACACGCCGGCGAAAGCCCGCGTGTAGCGGAGCGGCGGGTCGTTCAGCGGCGTCACTTCGCGGATGAAAACGCGCCGCACCGCGCGAGGAAATTCACCCGCGATCCGGCCATACGTTTCCACGTCGCCCTCGCCCGAGTCGCCGACGAAAACAAACGCCGCGTCCGGCTCGGCACGCAGGATTTTGCGCAGCGCCGCGTCCTTGTAGCGCGGCGAGGGCAGGGGGCATTGCGGGTTCAGCAAAATGGGTCCGTCGGGGAAGCCCTCGCGCTGCAAAAAATTTGTCAGCGAGTGATGTAGAAGCAGTGGGCTTTTCGACAGGTAGATGAATCCCGCCTGGTGCTGTTTTTTCCACAATTGGTACCGCGCCGCCATGCCCGGCACGGCGTCCGGGTGGTGGAAAATGCCGCCGAAAAAGCTGCCCGCCAAATGCCCGTAGCGGAGCGGATGCGCGTCTGTCCCCGAGCGCGCGGGCACGTCGCTCACCACGCCGGTGTTTTTGATCGTGTCGTCGATGTCCGACACCACGATCCAGCGCCGGTGCGGCGTGTCCGCCGCCGTGGTGAAACCACTCGTGAAAAGCAGCGCCAGTGCGGTCAGCATGAGACGGCAGGCGGGCGGCGGATTCATCGCGGAGATGGTTCCGAAATGGATGACGGCCTGTCGAGCGCGGTTGCCGGCGGCGGGCGCGGGCTTCGGCTCCGGCTTGGCGGGTGCGGGCGCGGGCGGGGCCGGGTTAGGTTAAGGCTTCGCGGCCTCGGGTGCGGGTGGCGCGGGATTGGGTTCCGGTTTGGCGGGCGCGGGATTTGGCTGCGGCGGGACGGTGACGGGTGGAGTGGTGACAGAAATCGGGGGCGTGGTCGCGGAGACGGGCGCGGGCGGTTCAGGCTTTTTCTCGGGGAGGAAGGCGGCGCGGTCTTTGAGGAGCTGGTCGATGGTGGTTTTCGCGACGAGGAAGGGCCGGCCCTCGAATTTTTTCTCGGCGGCGAGTTTGTCTTCGAGGCGCGTGATCTGCGCGGCGAAGTCCGCATCGAGCTTCGCTTTGTCCTCGGGCTTTTCGTCTTTGCCGGGCGTGCGCTCTTTCGCCAGCGTGGCGGCGACGGCGACGGTAAGCGGAAAGTTTTCGCCGAACGGCTTGCCGATTTTCAGCGTGTAGTTGAAGCCGTCGAACGTCTCGAAGGTCGCCACGGCAGGCTTGTCGAGGCCGGTGTCTTCGGGCTTCGCGTCGGGCGCGAGCACGTCGGTGAAGGTCGGGCTGGCGAGCACGTTCGGCAGCGGCGCGGTTTTCGCGGGGTCGGCTTTTTCGTCGTCCTTCGCGCCATCGAGCTGCCATTCGGCGGTCGCGGTTTCGCGCGTGAGTTTCCAATGCTGCGGGTCGGTGGTGCCCGCGAGCGCGACGGCTTTCGGGTTTTCGATTTTGAAAAAATCGCGCCTCAGCCAGGCCTCCGGTTTCGCGTTCACCTCATCGAGCGGCTCGGCGACGAGCGACACGCTCTGCGTGCCAAACGGCAGCACGTAGCGGCCCGCGGGAAAGCCGCCCGCTTCGCCAAACTGCGCGTCGCCTTTCTTCATGAATTTCTTGCCGAGCAGCAGGCCGCCGAGCGGCTTGCCATCCTTGTCTTTGAACTCGACCAGCGTCCCCGCGCCCGCGCCCTTGCCGGGCTCCACGAGTTCGAGCCGCGCGAACTGCGACGGCCCCACCTTCACCTCCTGCACGGTTTTCAAATCCGCGAGTTTCCGCAGCAGCCCGCTCAGTTGCTCGAAGTTCGCGGGATAGCCGGCGCGCTCCTGCACGGTCCACGCGTCGTCCTTTTTCACGAGGTTGAGTTCCGCGTCGGCGGTCTTCACGACCACGCGCGCGACATCGTTGAGCGGGAGGAAAAAAACCTTGCCGCCCGCGCCGCCGGCGCCCTTGGCGTTCCACGCGTCATCGGGCCGGTTGCGAAATTGATAGTGCCACGTCGCGCCAACCGCGCCGACGAGCAGAAGGAGGAGGAAGAGATGTTTGCCTTTCATTGGTGGAAGCGGGTTAGCGGGCGGCTTGGCGTTGGCGGCGATTGAGCGCGAGCAGCACGCCGCCAGCGGCCACGAGCAGCGGCATGCCGGCGATGTTCAGCCATTTCACGCGGGTTTCGAGCGAGTCGATGTCGATGCGCAGTTTCTTCCGCTCCTGCTTGAGCTGCTGCTTCACCTCGCCCTCCTTTTTGCGGAAATTTTCGATCTCCTTCTGCTGCTCCGGCGAGAGGATGAACCGCTGCCCGGCCTGCCCGGCCTTGGCCTGCTGAAGCGTGTTCAGTTTGGTCTGGGCGTCGGTCAGGGTCGTTTCGAGTTCCTTGATTTTCGCGCGGTAGCGCTCCTCGGCATCGGCCTGCATTTTCTTCACGACCGTGAAGGGCCGCTCGCGCGACGCGCGGCTGCGCACGGCGATGAGATTGCTGTCGCCGGTGAACTGATCGATGGCCGCCTGCGCGAAGGCGAGGTTGCTGTTCACGGGCATGAGCATGCGCTGTCCACCGAAGGGATTCACCGCCTCCTGCACCGCGATCTGGTCCTGGAGAAAATCCGTGTCGCCGACGAGCACGACGGCGTTCTCCGCGACGGATTCCTTTAGTCCCGCCTCGGCCAGCGGCTCGGGTTTCTTCTCTTCCGGTTTGGCGGGATCGGACGGCGGAACTGGCGGCTTGGGTTTGCCTTCGGGAAACGCGGTTTTGAATTTGCCCGTGAGCCGCACGGCGAGCGGGAACTCGGTGCCCGAGGCTTTGAAATCCTTGATGACCTGCTCGCCGCCCATCTGCGCCATCATCGGGTCGATGAGCTGCGAGTTGCCCGACGAATTGATGAGCACCGTCTGCTGCAAGCCCGCCGCAGGCGTGCCGGAAAACGCGCCCGCGAAGATGAGAAAAAGATTGTCCGCCTTGGCGGTGAGCACGTCGTCTTTGTTCACCGCTTTCTCGGTGAGTTGGAGTGCGGCGGGTTCGCGCCCGCGGCGGGTGCGTCCGACGTAGTTCATGTCGGCCACGACTTTTGTGGAGTCGAAAGTCACGCCCCACGCTTTCAGCAGCTTGTCGAGCGACGAACTGCTCGTCGCCCCGAACTGCCCGCCGCCCGCCTGATCGAGCACCGCGAGCGGATCGAGAAACGCTACGAGCTTTCCGCCGCGTAGCACGAACTGATCGATCGCGTACTGCGCCGCGTCGGTGATGCCCTTTGGATGAATCACCACCAGCACCTTCACCTCGTCGGGGATTTGGTCCGCGGTCATCTCGACCGGCTTCACCGTGTAGTCGTGCTGCATCTCGCTGATGAACGCCCACGGCTTCTGCCCGCCCTGACCCATGCGCATCATCATCGGGTTCATAGGCGACCCGTTGACCGGCAGCGCGCTCATCACGCCGACGACCGGCTTCTCCGGCGCCGCCACGCGCGAGATGGCGCGGGAGAGATCGTATTCCAGCAGCCGCTCGCGGTCGGGCGGGAGAAAAGCGAGCGCCTCTTTTTGATCGAGCATGGTCACGCTCACGCCGAGATACACGCGCTCGCCGTCGGGCGTCGGCTCGCCTTCGATGCCGTCGAGCTTGGCCGAATCCTCAGCGTCCGAATCCGGCTCTGGGTCGAGTTTTTGGATTTCGATGTGGCCATTCGACGCCTGCCGGTATTCGCCGAGCAGATCCTCCACGCGCTGCGCGTAGCCTTTCAAAAAGACCGGCATCCGGTTTTCGCCACGCGTGCAGTAAAAGCGAATCTGCACGGGCGTATCGAGCTTCCCGAGGATCGCGCGCGTGCCCGCCGAGAGCGTGTAGGCGCGTTCGGCGGTGAGGTCGATGCGCCGTTTTTCGCGCGCGCCCATGATGTTGAGCAGGACGAGCACGGCGAGCATCGCGAGCACGCCGACCGTCGAGTAGATGTAAGTTTCGAGACCTTTCTTCATGTGGTTTTGCGAGGTAAAAAGTTTCCGTTTAACCCGCGCGATGGGCGCGGATGATGACGCCGGTGGTGAAGAGCGCGAAGACCATGACCGAGGCGAAATAGAGGACGTCGCGCGAGTCGAGCACGCCCTTTTGGATGCTCTCGAAATGCGTCATCACGCTGCACGCGGCGATGGCATCGACGAGCCACGGCTGCGCCCATGCGATGAGCAGATTCGTCACCGGCGGGTAGCCCGCGAGGATGAGGAAAAGCGAGAGCACCACGGCCACGATGAAGCTCACCACTTGGTTACGCGTCATTGCCGAAGTCATCGCGCTGATCGCCAGATACGCGCCGGCCATGAGCAGGCTGCCGATGTAGCCGGCGAGGATCACGCCGTTGTCCGGGTGGCCGAGGTAGTTCACCGTGATGACCACGGGAAAAGTCAGCGCCAGCGCGAGCGCCACCACCGCCCAGGACGCGAGGAATTTCCCCACGATGGCCTGCCACGGCGTGACCGGCATGGTTAGGAGCAGCTCAATGGTGCCGAGCCGCCTTTCCTCCGACCACATCCGCATCCCCACTGCCGGCACGAGGAACAGATAGAGCCACGGATGCCACACAAAGAACGACTGCAAGCTCGCCTCCCCGCGCTCAAAAAGCCCGCCGAGCATGAACGTGAAAAAGCCCGCCAGTAGCAGGAAGATCACGATGAAAACAAACGCTACCGGCGAGGAGAAATATCCGCGCAGCTCGCGTTTCGCGATGGTCAGGATGTTCCTCATTTCGCCTCCTCCTGCGCCGTCGCCGCGGTCGTCTCCGGCAGCGTGATGCTGCGGAAAACCTCGTCCAGCCGCCCCTCCTCGGTGTGCAGTTCATGCAGCTTCCACCGCTCCCGCAGCGCCACCTCGCCGAGTGCGCGCGCCAGCTCCTCGCTGCCGCCCTTGCGCGGAAACGCCCGCACCGTCAGCGGCGACTCGCTCAGCACCACCGAGCGCTCGACCGCGGACACCTGATCGACCTTCGACTTCACCGCCGCCGCGCTCCCTTCACCCAGCCGCAGCGTCACCGCGCCCGCGTGCTCCGAGCGCTTCTTCAGCTCTTGCGGCGTTCCATTCGCCACGATCGTCCCGCGATCAATGATGATCGCCCGCGAGCACACCGCCTCCACTTCCTCCAGAATGTGCGTCGAGAAAATGATCGCCTTCTTTTCGCCCATCCGCCGGATCAGCGTCCGCACTTCGTGCTTTTGGTTTGGGTCCAAACCATCCGTCGGCTCATCGAGCACTAGCACCTCGGGATCGTGGATGATCGACTGCGCGAAACACGTCCGGTGCCGGTAGCCCTTCGACAGCGTCTCCACGCTTTGCTGCCGCACCGGCTCCAGAAAGCACATCTCCAGCACCCGCCCCACCGCCTTGCGATTCGCATCGCCGCGCAGCCCGCGCAGCTCCGCGGTGAACGCCAGAAATCCCTGCACCGTCATGTCCGCGTAGGACGGCGCATTTTCCGGCAGATAGCCGATCAGCCGCTTCGCCGGCAGCGGATCGTCGAGCATGTTGTGGTCGCCAATGCTGATCTCGCCCGCCGTCGGCGGGATGAAGCCGGTCAGCATGCGCATCGTCGTGGATTTGCCAGCGCCGTTCGGCCCGAGGAAGCCAAGCACTTCGCCCCGCTCGACCGTGAACGACACGCCGTTCACCGCTACTTTGGGGCCGAAACATTTCTTGAGATTGCGGACTTTGATCATGAGAGATGGGTAAGAAAAAACTGTCGATTTTGGCAAGAGCGGGGACGCGCGGGACTGACGGTGCCGTAACAACCGCCGGACCGTGCGCATTTTAGACACCTAGTAAAAAATACTGGCGCCGAGCGGCCCGCCGACCCCGTTCAGCCCGAGATTGCGATCCGCAAATCCGCCGGTCGAGGCGTGCGCCTCGCCACCGGCGTGAGCGAAAGGAGACCAGACGAGGGTGAGGACGGCCGCCGCAAAGGCGCAGGTCAAATTCATGGGCGTCCGTCTAACCGAGTGCGCCGCTCCGTGGCAAGGGGAGAACACCCGCGCGGGCGCAAACGGGCTAATTTGTTCGCTCGCCCGCGATTGATTTGCGGTAAAGTCCGCACGCTTTCCCATGTCCCTACACGACCACGCTCCACGTCTCGCCGACCGCTTTTTCACCCGCCGCGATTTCCTGCAGCGCTGCGGGATGGGCATGGGGGCGATGGCCCTGGGCAGCGTGCTGGGCGAGGCGCTCACGGCGGGTGCGGCGGACGTTTCGGATCTGAATCCGCTGGCCCCGAAGGCGCCGCATTTTCCGGCAAAGGCGAAGCGGGTGATCCATCTTTTCATGAATGGCGGGCCGTCGCATGTGGACACGTTCGACCCGAAGCCGCGGCTCACGGAGTTCCACGGGCGGGAGCTGCCGATGGAGCATCTCGGCACGGAGCGGAAGACGGGTGCGGGTTACAAGTCGCCGTTCGCTTTCAAGAAATATGGGAAGAGCGGGATCGAGGTGAGCGAGATTTTTGCGAAGACCGCGGCGTCCATCGACGACATCTGCGTGGTGCGCTCGATGCACGCCGATGTGCCGAACCATGAGCCCTCGCTCCTGCTCATGAACTGCGGCGACGCGCGGCTGGTGCGGCCCAGCATGGGCTCGTGGCTGACCTATGGGCTGGGCAGCGTGAACCAGAACATGCCCGGCTTCATCACCATGTGCCCCGGCGGCTACCCCATCCAGGAATCGCAGAACTGGCAGTCGGCGTTCTTGCCCGGCGTCTATCAAGGCACCTACATCGACACGCGGCATGAGGAAGTGGAGAAGCTGATCGAAAACATCCGCAACAAATACGTGACCTCCAAGGAACAGCGCGCGCAGCTCGACCTGCTGAAACAACTCAACCTCGAGCATGAGAAGCGGCGGCAAAACGACGCGCAACTGGAGGCCCGCGTGCAGTCCTTCGAGCTGGCCTACCGGATGCAGATGGACGCGGCGGATGCGTTCGACATTTCGCACGAGCCGCAAAGCATCCGCGACCTGTATGGGCCGGGCGTGCAGGGCCGGCAGATGCTCATCGCCCGGCGGCTCGTGGAGCGCGGCGTGCGCATGGTGCAGGTCTGGCACGGCGAGGGCCAGCCGTGGGATTCGCACGACGATCTGGAAGCCCGCCACCGCCAGCTCGCGGGCGAGTGCGACCAGGCCATCGGCGCGCTTTTGCAAGACCTGAAACAGCGCGGCCTGCTGGAAGACACGCTCGTCATCTGGGGCGGCGAATTTGGCCGCACCCCCACCGTCGAGCTGCCCACGCCCGGCTCCAACGCGGGCAAGGTCAACGGACGCGACCACAACCACCACGGCTTCACCATGTGGCTCGCGGGCGGCGGGGTGAAAGGCGGCTACGTGCATGGGGCCACGGATGAGTTTGGCTTCAAAGCCGTGGAGAAACCCGTGCATGTCCACGACCTCCACGCCACGCTGCTCAAGCTCCTCGGCTTCGATCACGAAAAGCTCACCTACCGCTACGCCGGCCGCGATTTCCGCTTCACCGACGTGCATGGCAATGTCGTGAACGAGATCATCGCCTGACGCCGCCCCCCGGCCGAGCCGCCCGTCCACCGTCCCCGGCGGCGCGGCGCGGCGCGGCGGCAAACCGCCCGGCCCCCGCTACACCCCCCGCACCATCAGCTCCAGCGCCTGGCTGATCTGGCCAAAGGCCGCGCCCTTGTAGGAG
>JANXWQ010000228.1 GCA_025351065.1 Chthoniobacter sp.
TTTGCGAGTTCGAGGCGGCCGCTCTGCTTCGTCGAAAACGCGGGTGTGTCGAAGACGCCGAGGTATGAGCGCGGCACGGGCTCTCCGGGTTTGAGATGATCCCCGCGCGGGAGCATCGCGGCGTTGATGGCGACGGATTCCAGCACGCCCGGCGCGTGACGCGCCGCAGGGACTTCGGCTTCAAGCGCGCGATATTTTTCCACAAGCGGCTTCACCGCACCGAGGCGTGCGAGCGAGACGGGCAGCAGTCCGCGGCGGATGAGCGAATCGAGCAGCGCGCGCTGCGGCTCGGTGAGGGTATTCGCGCGCCATGCTTCGAGTGCGGAGGCGATGGCGGTTTCGTAGCGGCGGGCGAGTTCGTAGTTGTCGCGCGGCGCGGCGGCGGCGAGGAGCGGCACGAGTGCGCGGGCATTTTCCGCGGGAGCGGGGCCGTCGTGGCAGACGATCTCGCTGATGCCAAACCACGAGCGTTCCTTCGCGGATTTTTCGCGGCGCGTCTGATCGCCCGTGGTGGCGATTTCGAGATAGGCCATCGAGCCCTTGCGATATTTCGTGTCGAGCGTGAGCCACGCAGGTTCGTCTTTCGTGAGTTGTGCGCGCGGGAAAATCGGGTTCGTGCCGAGCGGGTAGCCGTCCACGATGAGCCGCGCCTGCGCGCCGCCGCCGCCCCACGCGCGGATGCTGATGAAGTCCGTCTCGATGCGGAACGGCTTCGTGGTGAGCACGCCGTTGTGCTTCGTCGTCAGCGCGTGCGTCGTCACGCCGGCGGGGAGCAGTCCGCCGAGTGCGGTGTCGCCGAGCGGCGCGATGCTGAAGTCGCCGAGCGGCGCGGGCTGCCCGGCGATGCCTGTGCCGTAGTGAAAGCATTCCGCAAAATCGCCGGCCTTCGTGAAATCCCATGCGCGCTTTGCCTCGGGGCGCTTCGTCTCCACGTCTTCTTCGCGTCGCATTTCGTCCCACGTGGCAGCCAGCGCATCGCCGTGCTTGTGCTTGAGCTTCTGCCAGACGTGCAGCGGATTTGCCGTGTTGCGTTCCGCATCGGCGCGCGCGGCGAGCCACGGTTTTTCATTCGCGCCGTCAGACATTTTTCGCAGCCGCTCGTTCGCGTCGGCGAGTTGCCGTTCGAGCGTTTCCTTCTGGGCGCGCTCGGCGGGCGTGAATGCCTTCGCGATTTCGGCGGCGTCGAGGCCGAGTGCCTTTTGCCCGGATTGGAAGGACGCGTGGATTTCCGCAGCGTCGAGCCCGCGATCGTAGAGACGCGCCTCGTCAATTTCGCCGTGCAAAAATGCGCGCCCGCCGCCTGTGTGACGCCGTCCGAGCAGCACGTGCGCGTCCTTTGCGGCGAAGGCGACGGGGCTTGCGTCCTGCGGTTTCCACGGCTGGCCGTATTGTTGGCCGTTGCGGAAAAATGCAATGGTTCCGTCCGCGCGGTAGCTCGCGGCGATGTGGATGAGGTCGCCCGGCTTCGCGTTTTCGGCGGGTGCGGCGAGGGCCTGCGAGCGCCGGAAATTGTTGCTGCCCGCGACCCAGTGTTGCGGCGACCTTTCACCGAAGACGAGCGCGTCGAACACTGCGCCGTTTGCGCTCTCGACCGTCACGACTCCGCCGCCGGCTTGATCGAGCGTCGCGAGGCTCACCCATGCCTCAAGGGTTTTCTCGCGCAGTTCGCGGTGGAGGGGAGCGCTGCGGAAATGCGCCTCCTTTCCGTCGAGCACGAGCCGGCCATGGCGGATTTCCGCGCCGCCGAGAAGTTCGCCGTTCAGCGTGCCGAGCGAGTCGCGCGCGTCGCCGTCGAATGACCAGCGCGCGATGGGCCGCGGGGCAGTGGAGAGCGGCTGCGCGGTGTCTTCCTTCACGAGCCGCTGGCGTGCGAGGTGATCGAGCGTGGCGAGCCTTTGCTGGAGCAATTCGATCTGCCTTGAGAGGAAAGCCGTGTTTGGATTTGGGATGAACTCGCTGCGGAGCTTGCCCAGAATCTTTGGGGGCTCATTTTTCCAGTCCTGAAAAAGCGCCTCGCGGATTTTTACCTTCAGCGCGGCGAGTTCCGCGCGGTTCGTTTCGAGGAGCGCGGGTTCGTCAATCGCGACCATCGCGGGACGGCTGCTCTCGAAGATTCCAGCGAGGGCGTAGTAGTCGCGTTGCGAAATGGCGTCGAATTTGTGATCGTGGCAGCGCGCGCATGAGACGGTGAGGCCCTGGAAGGCCTTCATCGCGACATCAATCTGGCTGTCCGTCACCTTCACCTGCTCGTCGCGCGTGTCCACCGGCTGGAAGCCGTGCTCGACGAAGCGCAGATGCGCGATACCGAGGATGCTCTCGTTGAATTGCTCGTCGCGATTCCAGCGCGGGTTC
>JANXWQ010000233.1 GCA_025351065.1 Chthoniobacter sp.
CGGTCAGGCGGTAGAGCATGAGCGGGCGGCCGATGGGCTGCGGCGAGCGCCACGTATCGAGCAGCCCGCGCTTTTCCAGATCGAGGCACACGCCTTTGATCCCCATGTAACTCATGCCCAGCCGCGCCGCCAAAGCCGCCACGCACAAGCCCTGCGTGCGCTTCAGTTCATTCATCACGCGCAGCCGCGCACTGCGGCCGACTTGCTGGATGAGGCGCTGCTGCATGGGGGAGGATTCATCCACGAAAGCCACGAAATGACACGAAAGAAGCGCGCCCTTTTTCGTGTCCTTTCGTGTTTTTAGTGGACACCAAAAGCAACTCAGCTCGCCGCCCCAAAATGCCGCAGTGCCTGCACGATCCCCGCGCTGCACGCGCCCTCCGCCACGAAGCCGCCGGCCTCGCGCACCGTGCGCTTCACCGCGTCCACAGCGTTGCCGGGGCAGGCCACCCACTGCGCGTGGCGGCCGTCGAGCATGGGCAGATCATTGTAGTGATCGCCCGCCGCGAAAATCTCCCCGCGCTCCACGCCGGTCAGCCGCGCCAGCTCGGCGAGCGCCGTGCCTTTGCTGTAATCCTCGTGGCAAAAGCGCACGTAGATCGAATTGCGCATGAACTGAAAGCCCGGCACCCGCGCCACTTCCTTTTCGAGGAAAGCGCACACGCCATCCATCTCCTCGTCCGATTCCGCGGCCAGCCCGATCAGCCGCGCGCCCTCGTAGATCGGATGCGCCCGCGTGTGCTTCGCGAGATACTTTTCGATGTCCGCCAGCAGCGTGCCGGCCTTGATGAAAAGCGCGTCATGCGCCGCGGCGCAGCGCAGATTCCAGTCACCAAAATCCTGCCAGCGCCCGTCCGCGCCGCGATGAAAAACCTCGCGCTCCGAAGTCAGCACAAAATCCGGCTCCACCGGAAAGCCCAGCTCCCGCAGCCCCTCCTCGATGTGCCACAGCACCCGGCCCGTATTCACCGCCCACTGCACCCCGCGCGCCCGCATTTCCGCCAGCGCGGTGAAAAATTCCGGCACCACCGCCGGCTGCGCCTCGTGGTTCACCACCGTCCCGTCGAAATCCGTGCTCAGCAGTTTGATCGGCGAGTTGAGAGTTGTGAGTTGGGAGTTGAGAGGCGATGAATCCGGCATGAGGGCGCGCAAGTTATGGCGTGCCACTCAACTACCAACTCTCAACTTTCCCCAATGAAAAGCGCCTACGAACTCGCCATGGAACGCCTCGAAAAACAGGCGCCGACCCGCTCCCTCACCGCCGCGCAAAAAACCGCGATCGCTGAACTCGAAGCCGCCGCCAAAGCCAAGATCGCCGAGCAGGAATTGTTTTTGAAAGGGCAGATCGACAAAGCCCTCGCCGCTGGAAAATACGAAGACGCCGCCCAGCACGAGCAGCAGCTCGCCCACGAAATCCGCCGCGCGAACGAGGAGTGCGAAGCGAAGAAGGAAAAGGTGCGCGCGCAGCGCTGAGTGACTGCGAGAAAAGCCGGAGTAGGAGGTTAGGTTTTTTGTGTCCATAATCCCCCGCTCCGCTTACAAACCACGCCCCTATGTTTGCAGGTACTTTCACCGCGCTCGTCACGCCTTTCAAAAACGACCAGGTCGATGAGGCCGCGTTCGCGCAGCTCATCGAGGCGCAGATCGCTGGCGGCGTCACCGGCATCGTCCCCGTCGGCACGACTGGCGAATCGCCCACGCTCAGCGACACGGAGCACCGCCGCGTCATCCAGTTGGGTGTGCAGTTTGCCAAAGGGCGGTGCAAAGTCATCGGCGGCACCGGCTCCAATTCCACGAGCGAGGCCGTGGCCATGACCGTCGAGGCCGAGAAGCTCGGCTGCGACGGCGCGCTGCTCATCGCGCCCTACTACAACAAGCCCTCGCAGGAAGGGCTCTACCGCCACTTCGCCAAAATCGCCGCGGCCACGAAACTGCCGCTCGTGCTTTACTCGATCCCCGCGCGCTGCGGCATCGAGATCGGCGTGGAAGTCACCGCGCGGCTCGCCAATGACTTCCCGAACATCGTCACAATGAAGGAAGCCGGAGGGACCGTCGAACGCGTCAGCGCCTTGCGCGCGGTGGTGCCCGAGTCGTTCACCATTTTGTCGGGCGACGATTCGCTCACGCTGCCCTTCATGGCCGCAGGCGCGGTCGGCGTCATCAGCGTCGCGTCGAACCTCATCCCCGGCGAAGTCGCCGCCCTCGTCAACGCCGCCCTTGCCGGCGACTACGCGAAAGCCCGCGCGCAGCATTTCCGGCTCTACCCTCTGTTCAAAGACCTCTTCATCGAGCCCAATCCCGTGCCCGTGAAACACGCCCTCGCCATGCAAGGCCGCATGTCGCCCGACGTGCGCCTCCCGCTTTGCGAAATGGGAACCACGGCCGCAGCCAGGCTCACCGCCACGCTCCGCCAGCTCAGCCTCATCTAAGCCATGTCGCTCAAAGTCCTCATCAACGGCGCCCGCGGGCGCATGGGCCAGATGCTCATCGCTTGCGCGAAAGGCGACGCTGCGCTCGAAATCACCGCGCAAGTCGATGTCGGCGATGACTTCGCCGCCGCGCTCGCGCCGTGCGACGCCGTCATCGACTTCTCCCACCACTCCACCGTCGAGCCCGTGCTCGCCCGCTGCGTGGAGGCCAGGAAGACGCTCGTCATCGGCACCACCGGCCACACCGACGCGCAGGTCGCCGCGATCCGGCATTCCGCCGCGCACATCCCGCTCGTCTTCGCGCCGAACTACAGCATCGGCGTGAACACTCTTTTCTGGCTCACCCGCAAAGCCGCGGAAATCCTCGGCCCCGGCTTCGATCTCGAAGTCGTCGAAATGCACCATCGTTTGAAAAAAGACGCGCCCAGCGGCACCGCGAAAAAGCTCGCCGAGATTTTGGCCGAAGTCCGCGAACTGCAATACAACGACGACGTGCGCCACGGCCGGCACGGCATCGTCGGCGAGCGCACCGACACCGAGATCGGCATGCACGCCATCCGCGGTGGCGATGTCGTGGGCGACCACACCGTCATCTACGCCGCGCAAGGCGAGCGCGTGGAGCTGACCCACAAGGCCAGCAGCCGCGAAACCTTTGCCCACGGCGCTCTCCGCGCCGCCGTCTGGGCGCACGGCAAACCCGCCGGGCTGTATGACATGCAGGACGTGCTGGGCTTGAAGTAACTTTGGATGAGAGCCGGAATCGCCCTTGGCTCGAATCTCGGCGACCGCCTCGCCCATCTCCGCCTCGCCCGCGAACGCGTCCTCGCCCTGCCCGACGTCTCCGCCCCAGCGCTCGGCTCCCGCGTTTATGAAACCGAACCCGTCGGCTCCGGCCCGGACGCCGGCGCGTATCTCAACGCCGTCCTCGAAGTCGAATACGACGGCCAGCCCATCACCCTCCTCGACGGTCTCCAGCGCATCGAAGCCGACTTCGGACGCCCCTCCAAACGTCCGCGCAACGCCCCGCGCACCCTCGACCTCGACATCCTTTACGCCGGCAACCTCGTCCTCAGCAACGCCGAGGTCGTCATCCCCCACCCGCGCCTGCACCTCCGCCGTTTCGTCCTCACACCGCTCGCCGATGTCCGTCCCGACTTGCTCCTCCCCGGCCAGCATTACACCATCGCCGCACTCCTCGCGCGCCTCCACGACCCCGCCCGCGTGGCACTCTTCGCCGAATCTTTCTGACCCATGACGCCCGCCGACTGCACCGCCATGAAACGCCGCGGCGAAAAGCTCGCCGTCCTCACCGCCTACGACTACCCCACCGCGCGCCTACTCGATGAAACCGGCCTTGATGTCCTGCTCGTCGGCGATTCCCTCGGCATGGTCGTCCTCGGCTTCCCCGACACCACCCACGTCACCCTGGAGCACATGCTCCACCACACCGCCGCCGTCGCCCGCGGCGTGCAGCGCGCCCTCATCGTCGCCGACCTCCCCTTCGCCAGCTACGACACGCCCGAGCAAGCCATCACCAACGCCCGCCGCCTCCTCGCCGCCGGCGCGCACGCCGTAAAACTCGAAGGCGGCAAAAGCCACGCCGCGCGCATCGCCGCCATCGTCGCCGCCGGCATACCCGTCATGGCCCACCTCGGCATGCTCCCGCAAAGCATCCGCGAAGAAGGCGGCTACAAGCTCAAAGGCAAAACGCCCGAGTCCGCCGACGCCCTCCAAGCCGACGCCCTTGCGATTGAAAACGCCGGTGCTTTCGCCGTGGTGCTGGAGTTGGTGAAAGCCGACGTCGCCCAGCGCATCAGCACAGCGCTGCAAATCCCCACCATCGGCATCGGCTCCGGCCCCGCGTGCGACGGCCAGGTGCTCGTCACCCACGACCTCATCGGCCTCTTCCCCTGGTTCACCCCGAAGTTTGCGCGCCAGCACGCCCAAGTCGCCGCCTCCATCCGCACCGCCGCCACCACCTTTATCCACGAGACGAAAGCGGGCGCGTGAGAGATTACGTAATGAGCCGTCCCATCGGGACGAACGATAATAGCCGTGGGCTTCAGCCCACGGTTCGCACGTCCAAAATGGTTCTGTCGCGTAGCGACATTTGCAGGCGGCTCAAACGTCCCCTACGCGACGACGCTGCGCGCAACCTCATCCGTGGGCTAAAGCCCACGGCTACCATCAACCGTCCCGACGGGACGCGGATCATCACCGACTTTACACAGTCTCCGAGACGGGCGCGGTCAGTTCGCGCTCGCTGATTGCAGCGTCACCGTGCCCGTGCTCGACCGACCCCGGTCGTCGAGTGCCACAATGCGGTAGGTGCCCGGCGAGGGCCGCCAGTGAAAGGATTCGCGGGCGGCGGTCGTGCCGAGAAACGCTTTGTCGGCGAACCAGTAGAGCTTCGTCACATCGGCCTCGCTCCGTGCTTGCAGCGCGATCGTGCAGTTCACCTCATCGCCCGCCCGCACCGCGTACACCTGTCCGTTGGCTGGCGAAACGATCTGCGGCGGCCTGCCCGAGCGGGCACTCGTCTCCACGCCAGAGCCGGGCGCGAAGGGCGGCGGGCGGCGGCGCGGGAGACCCGCCTTTTCAAACAGCGCGAGCAGGTCGGACGGCCAGAACTCATACACCTCGTGACGCAACTCGCGCGTGCCGTCATCCGTCGAAACGCGCAGCCCGCTTTCCACATCCACGAGCACTTCGCGATGCACCTCGCACGGCGTGATCGGCGAAATGCCGGGGACGAACCAGCCCGTCACGCGATGCGTGCAGGACGCCGTCGGAAGCTGGCCGGTGACGGCGCAAAACTCGACCTGCTGGAGATTCGCGCCCGGCGGCGGCGCGAGTGGGCGCGGACACGCGCGGCCCGCGGTGCGCAATGCGTCGATCATTTGAAAAAGCAGCGGCCCCGCGCAGGTGCGACCGACAAACACCGCGTTGCGATGCCCGTCGAAATTTCCCACCCACACCGCGAGCACATAGTGATCGAAAACCGCGACCGACCATGCGTCGCGAAAACCCATCGACGTGCCCGTCTTCCAATACACGCCCTCGCTCCCCGCCTCGCTGCCGACGCCGGGACGCGAGACATGGCCGAGCATTTCGAGCGTGAGAAACGCCGCCTCTGGGCTGACCAGTCGCGCACCGCCGTCCGCCGGCGCGTGCGGCAGCGTGCGCTGGAGCGGGCGGAGGCGGCCGCCATTGGCGAGCGCGGCGTAGAGGCGCACGAGTTCCTCCATCGTCACCTCGCCACCGCCGAGCGGCAGCGCGAGACCGTAGAATGATTCCTCGCGCGGCAGCGCCACGCCGCCGCGTTTCAGGAAGTCGTAGAAAGTCGGGCGCACGAGCTGCGCGGCGAGCGCGACGGCGGGGACATTGCGGCTGCGCGAGAGCGCCTCGGTCGCCTTGATCGGCCCGGCAAATTCGCCGTCAAAATTCTCCGGGTTGTAACCGCCGAAACGCCGCGGCGCATCGGCCAGCATGGTCAGCGGATGGATGAGCCCCTGGTCAATCGCCACCGCGTAAATGAACGGCTTGAGCGTCGAGCCCGGCGAGCGCCGGCTGCGCGTGCCATCGACCTGACCCGAGATCGTCTCGTCGAAAAAATCCGCCGACCCCGCCTGCGCGAGCACTTCCATGCTGCGGAAATCGACGAGCATCGCCGCCGCATTTGCCACGCCGAGCCGGCGGTTCGATTCGACATAGGCCGCGATCCGCCGCTCGACGAGCCGCTGCAAATCGCGGTCGAGCGTCGTCGCGATTTCGCGCTGCGCCGGATGCTGGGCGATTGCGCGCAGCGTGAAATGCGGCGCGAGAAGTGGGACAGGCTTCCAGCCTGTCGGCAGTCCGGCAGGCGTCCCCGCCTGCCGATCCTCCGCATTGCTCAATCGCCCGCCAAGCCGCGCCGACAAACGATTCGCCGCCGCGCGCAGCGCGTCGTTCTCCGCATCCGCGCGGGGCCTGCGGCGCATCGGGCTTTGCGGCACCACGCTCAAAGCAACCGCTTCAAACCGCGTCAGCCCGGCGGGCTGCTTGCCGAAGTAGAGCAGACTCGCCGCGCCCACGCCTTCGATGTTCCCGCCGTACGGCGCGAGGTTGAGATAGCTTTCCAGGATTTGCGCCTTCGAGTAGTGCCGCTCGATTTCCAGCGCCCGCCACATCTGCATCAGCTTCCCGCCCGCCGTCCGCGTGTGCAGCCCGTAGCGCAGCCGCGCGAGCTGCATGGTGATCGTGGAAGCGCCGCCGCGTCCGCCGTGCCGGAGGCCGACGTGCCACGCCGAGCGCAACGCGGCGACCGGATTGACGCCGGGATGTTTCCAAAAATGCTGATCCTCATGCAGCAGCGTCGCCGCGATCAG
>JANXWQ010000264.1 GCA_025351065.1 Chthoniobacter sp.
GCACGGCGTCTTCGAGGAAACGATCGTGGACATCTGCGAGCTGATCCACGCCCGCGGCGGGCAGGTTTATATGGACGGCGCAAACATGAACGCGCAGGTCGGCCTGACCTCGCCCGGCTTCATCGGCGCGGACGTGTGCCATCTCAATCTGCACAAAACTTTCTGCATCCCGCACGGCGGCGGCGGCCCCGGCATGGGCCCCATCGGCGTCGCCGCGCATCTCGTCCCCTTCCTATCCGCCATCGAGCGCCGCGGGCCGGACGCGCGGACCGGCTCCATCTCCGCCGCGCCGTTCAGCAGCGCCAGCATCCTCACGATCCCGTGGATGTACATCCGCATGATGGGCGGCGAAGGCCTGACCGAAGCCACGCGCCACGCCATCCTCAACGCCAACTACATGGCCCGCCGCCTCGATCCGTTTTTCCCCGTGCTCTTCAAAGGCGCGCACGGCCTCGTCGCCCACGAGTGCATCATCGACCTCCGCAGCTTCCACCAAACGACCGCCGAGGACGTGGCGAAACGGCTCATGGACTACGGCTTTCACGCCCCCACGCTGAGCTGGCCCGTGGCCGGCACGCTCATGATCGAGCCCACCGAGAGCGAATCGAAAGTGGAACTCGACCGCTTCTGCGACGCCCTCATCGCCATCCACGCCGAGATGACCGCCGTGGAAAGCGGCACCGCTGACGCGAAGGACAACCTGCTCAAAAACGCCCCGCACACCGCGCACTCCGTCATCGCTGGCGAATGGCTCCACGCCTACACCCGCGAGCAGGCCGCGTATCCCGCGCCGTGGCTGCGCGAGCATAAATTCTGGCCCGCGGTCGGCCGCATCGACAACGTCTGGGGCGACCGCAATCTCTTCTGCGCCTGCGTGCCGCTGGACACGCCTGCGAGCTGACCGCAACGGGATTTTCGCGTGAAGCCGCTGCTCGCCATCGCCCTGCTGCTCAGCTTCCGCGCATTGGCCGAGGAGCCGAAAATCGCCGCGCTGCTGAAGCACGGCGACGCCGAGGAGAAACAGGGACACACCAAGGCGGCGCTCGCCGATTTTCAGGCGGCGGAAAATCTCGACGCGAAAAATCCCGCCGTGCTCGTTCGCCTCTCGAAGCAGTACGCCGACCTCGTGGATGTGACCCTGCCGCCCGCCGCCGCCGAAAAGCTCGCGCACCAGGCGCTCGACTGCGCGCAGCGCGCGCTCGACCTCGACCCAAAGCTCGCCAAAGCCCACCTCCGCCGCGCCATCGCCTACGGGAAACTGACCGATTTTGTCAGCAACAAAACGAAGCTCGAATACTCGAAAATCATCAAGGACGAGGCGGCGAAATCCATCGAACTCGACCCGACGGACGACCTCGCCTGGTACGTCCTCGGGCGCTGGCACGCGGGCGTGGCGAATGTCAGCGGCGTGCTCCGGGTGCTCGCCAAAGTCGTCTATGGCGGCATGCCTGCCGCGAGCAATGAGGAGGCGGCGAGATGTCTGAAAAAGGCGACCGAACTCGCGCCGCAGCGCATCCAGCACCGGGCGGAACTCGCGCGGATTTACAAGACGATGGGCAAGGCCGATCTCGCGGCGAAAGAATGGCAGGCGATCCTCGCACTACCCGCCACGGACTCCGACGACGAAAAGGAAAAGACCGCCGCGCGTGAGTCGCTCGGTTTGCCAGCAGCCCCGCGGCTGTAGGAGAGGCTGACAGCTTCCCTACAAACGCGGCTTCCACGCCAGAGCCAGCCAGCCCGCGAGCAGACATGCGCCGCCGAGGGGCGTGATCGCGCCGAGCCATTTCACGTTTGTCAGCGCGAGCGCGTAAAGGCTGCCGCTGAAGATCACGATGCCCGCACCGAAGAGCGCGAAGGGCACGCGCAGCACCACCGCTTTTTGCGCCAGCACAAGCAGGACGACGGCATGCACGAGGTGGTAAAGCGCGGCGGTGTGCCACGCGGCGAGCGTCCCGTTTTTCTCCAGCACCGGCTGCAAACCATGCGCCCCAAAAGCTCCGAGGGCGACGGCGAGAAAGCCGGCGAGGGCGGCGAGGCGCTGGGCGAGTGCAGTGGACATGAAATGACGAATGACGAATGGCGAATGACGAGGGAAGCCCGAATGACGAAACCGTCGCGCCCGTCTCTTCGCGCTTCGTCATTGCCTCGTCATTCGCCACTCGTCATTCGTCATTCGTGAACTGGTCCACCTGGCAGCCGCGCGAGCGCGCCAATCTTTGCTTCATCGTCAAGGACGGGCGCATCCTGCTCATCCGCAAAAAGCGGGGGCTCGGCGCGGGGAAAATCAACGGTCCCGGCGGACGGCTCGAGCCCGGCGAGACGGCGCTCGCCGCGGCCATCCGCGAGGTGCAGGAGGAGATCGGCGTGACCCCGCTGGAGATCGAGGAGCGCGGCGTTTTGCATTTCCAATTTACCGACGGCTACAGCCTGCACTGCGCGGTTTTCCTCGCGCGCGATTTCACCGGCGAACTGATCGAGACCGACGAGGCCACGCCGCTGTGGTTTGAAACCGGCGCGATTCCCTACGACGAAATGTGGGCCGACGACCGGCACTGGCTCCCGGAAATGCTGGCCGGCAAAAGGTTCCGCGCCTGGTTCGAGTTCGACGGCGACCGCATGCTCAGCCGCGATGTGCGGCTGCTCGACGCCGCGCCGCTGTAGGGGAAGCTGGCCGCTTCCCCTACAGCGGCGGAGGCTGCGCCACCTCCGTGCGGAGCCGGTCGAAGTGCAGCCGCGCGACCTGCCACATGTAGCCGGGACCGCCGGGTGCTCCGCGGCCAAGCGGGCTGGCGACGGCTTTGCGCAAAAGCTCCAGCGCCCGTTCGCGATGTCCGCGCAGCTCCTCGTCGAGCCCGCCGTAGTAGTTCGCGAAAAACATCACGCCCTCGTTTTTCGCCAGCTCCTTTTTTTCGATCTCGGCAAAGACTTCGTCCGCCGTTTTCCTCCCCGCGAACATCTCGTAGAGCGACGGGAACGGCTCCCGGTCAAAGCGCACATAGGTGAGCATCCCGGCCCGCGCCGGCTCGAGCCCCTCGCCTTTCGCCTGCGCGAGGAATTTCCAAATCCCGTTCTCCCGGTCGCGTCCATCGTAGGCGTGGTAATTTTCAAACTGCCGCGCCGACTTGGCGAAATCGCCCGCGAAAAAATACGCGATGCCCAGCCGCCAATGCGGCGCGTCTTGCGCCGGATCGAGCGCGATCATTTTCTCAAAATCCGCCACCGCCGCCACAAACTCGCCGAGAAACAAATGCGCGTCGCCCCGCTCCGAGTAGGCCCGCACCGCGCCCGCGTCTTTCGCCACCGCGGTATCGGTTTCCGCGATCTGCTCCCGCCACCTCGCCGTCATCTGCGCCCGCTCCTCGGCCGGCAGCGGATCGGCGTCCGCAGCCCGGCCCGCGCCGACGAAGATCAGCGCCGCGAGCAGCGTCAGCGCGACTGCTTTCATTTCACAAACGCGTCGTCCTTCACCGCCCAATCGGCTCTGGCACAGGAAAGGACGGCGATGAGGGCGAGAAATGGCAGCGGTTTTTTCATGGGAGTTTTGGGCGGGCAAAAGGGATAGCGCTTCACCATTTCGCTGACGAGCGATGAATCGCGAACTGACTGCCGTCTGTCGGTTTTGTTTTTACCGCAGAGGCGCAGAGGC
>JANXWQ010000282.1 GCA_025351065.1 Chthoniobacter sp.
CACGGAGAAAGACTCCGTGGTGCTCGCGGACTTCACCAACACCACCGGAGACTCGGTGTTCGACGGCGCGCTCCGCCAGGGACTTTCCGCCCAGCTCGAACAGTCTCCGTTCTTGAACCTGCTCTCCGACGAGCGCATCGCCCAGACTCTTGTTCTGATGGCCAAACCGAAAGAGGCGCGGCTGACCCACGAGGTGTCAGTGAAAGCCGTGTCACTCCACAAGCGCCCGCTGCCGTCATTCACTGGCGCGGCGGTGGCGCTGCTGAAATATTTCCAGCTTTGTGTAGCGGTGATGAGCGGGACGACCGCGCTGCCGCCGCCGCCGATGCTGCCGGGGTTCGGGCCGCCGGGCGTGGGCTGGTTGAAAAAGGCGAAGGTCAGCGCACCATTGGGCGTGCGGCCCTGCGAGACGTCGGTGGACTGCGGGCCGTAGATGATGCGGTCAATGACGTTTTGCGCGGAGTCGAAGAAACCGATTTCGCCTTGCAACGGCGTGAGCTTGAAGGCGAGGTGATCCGGCCCCTGGGTCGTGTCGCCATCGGCTTTGAACGAAGCGTAACCGCCGGCGGCGACGAAGGTGAGCTGGCGCAGCGGGCTGAGGGTGATGTCCTCGACCGGATTGTTCGTGAGGTAGCACGCGCCGATGTTCACGGGCAGCGTGCTCGGGTTGTAGAGTTCGACGAAATCCGTGCCCACGAGGAGCTGCGCGTCGGCCAGCCATTCGTTGATGAGCAGACGCGCGGGCTTTTCCTGCGCGGCCACGACATTGGCCGCGCCAAAGGTCGGCACGCACATGTCCCACAGGCCGTCGCTCAGGCGGCGGCCGATGGAGACATCGGGCAACTGCGCCCCCCAAGAGACGCTGTCCGCGGTGACGCCCCCCAGTTTCGTCAGCGCCAGCGAGTCCCCCGTGTCCTTTACGCCAAAGCCGGTCCGCGGCTGCGGCACCGACGCGCTGCTGCTGCCATAGACGACCAGATACGCGCCGGGCGCGAGGGTCGTGCCTGCCGGGAAAGTGTACTTGAAGGGCAGCGCCGCATTGTCGGTGAGCCCCCAGCCGGCGAGATCCGCCGTGGCATTGCCCGAATTGCGGAGTTCGAAGATGTCGGGAAAGACCCCGGCAAAACCGAGCGTCTCGGTGTTTTTTGCGAGCACTTCGCTAATGACCACATTCGCCGTCGCCGGCGGCGGGACGTAGCTCGTGTCCACGGTCCACGTTTTCGACACGGTCGCCGCGGCGGGCGTGCCGGAGGTCAGCGGATAGACCAGGGTGTCGTCCTGATAGTAACCGACATCGCTTTTGCCAATGACGGTGACGCTATGCGGGCCGTTGGCCAGGCCGGTCAGCGGGATCGTCGGCGGTGCGGTGAACGGCGAGTTGTTCGTGACCGGGATTTCCGCGCTGTAGGCCCCGCCATCGAGCTTCCATTTGTAAGCCGTCCAGCCCCAGCCCTGCGGCAGATAGGCGGAGGGGCTGCCCCAGTTGAAAGTCCCGCCGGCACCGAGCGTAAGCGTGGCGCTGGTCGCGTTCGTCGTGCCGCTCGGCTCGCCGGAAATGGTGATGCCATGGGGCTGCAACCCGCCGAGATTTCGCCCACCGGGAGCCGCGCCGATGGCCGGCGAGCCGGGCAGAAGCTGGCACGCCTGGCGCACCTGCGCGGCGGTCACACTCGCCACCGGCGTGCCTTCGAGCACGGTGAGATTGAGCCGCGGATCGACGACCTGGTTGCCGCCGTTGCTAGTGCCCACCCACGGAACGGAGAGGATGTTGCTGTCGCCGACGACCGTGTAACCTGTGCCCGTCGAGCCACCGGGAAAATACTTCACCTCGAGCACCGAGCAGTCGGCGATGATGTTGTAAGCCGCATACAGCCCGGAGCCGACGGCGACCGGCGAGGGGCCGGTGCCGTCGTCCGCCCAAATGAACGCGCCGATGTCCGTGAGCGGGCTGCCGCTGCCTTCTTTCGCGACGTGGACGACGGTGTTGTAAAGCAGCGCGATCCGCCCGCCGCCGGTGCTCTCGTTTTTGTTCAGGAAGACGTGGTCCACGTCGTAGAAAAGGTTGTTGATGATCGTCCAGTCCGAGTACTGCGGAGAAAAATCAATGCCGCCGGAAATCGCGCTGCCCGTGTCGTCGATCCGATCCGTGCGGAGCGGGTCGCGATGGACGTGCATGAAGACGTTGCCCTCGATCCAGGCATCGGTGCTGTCGAGGTCGAGGCAGTCGTCGCTCGCGCCGTCGAAGACGCAGTTGATGACCTGGAGCACCGGCCCGGCACCGGCACCGAGCCGCTGGCCGCCGGTGAAATCCCAAGTGTCATTAAAGCCGTAGCTGTGGCCGAAATAACAGTCGCGCGCGATGCCATGCCCGCCGGCCAGAATGCCGCCGGCTCCGTGCAAAAGCTCCGGCTGCGCACGGCCCGCCGTCTGGCCGGGATCGGGATAAGTGGGGAAGGTGCAGTTTTGAAAAATGAAGGAAGCGGTCTCGGTCGAGATATACTGCACCGCGGGCAGGCCCGACGCGGGCCAGGTCAGGTGATCGAAAAAGACGATGGCGTTGTTGGCGTGGATTTGCGCGGCGTGGCCGTTGATGGTCGTGCCGCCGCCGTCCGAAAAGCTCACGTAGTTGAGCTGGCTCTCGACGGTCGTGTTGATGAAATCGAGGCTGCCCCAGTTGCCGCTCGCGGTCGGTTCTTTGGCAAAAACCACACGCTGCAGGTCGGTGCCGTTGGCGACGATCTTGCCCGTGCCGTTGACCGTGACCGTCGCGCCCGAGGCGATGTAAACCGTCGTGCCCGCGCCGATGGTGAGCGTAACTCCGGCCGGGACAATGAGGTTGGCGGTGACGCGATACGGCCCGGCCGCCGCGGTCCAGGTGGTGTTCCCGATCGTGCCGCTGGCGGTGACGACGCTCGCGTCGTCATACCAAATGTCATACGTGAAACGTTCGGTCTCGACCGGAACGGCGCTGCCGTCGAAAGCCTGGATGAGCACTTTGTTGATGCCAGGGTTGAGCGCCACGCCATTCGCCGTCCACGTCGCCTGCCATGCGCTCCATGTCGCCGCCACGCCGTTCACTTTCACCGAACGTGTCGTGATCGAATTGGCGACGCCCACGAGATTCGTCGTCGCCGTCGTGGTGTGCGGATAGCCGCTCGCCACCGCCGGGCCGGTCGTCACCGCGATGTTCAGCGGCACGAGCGTGGCGAGGTAGGCGGTGCGCGCATTTTCAAAGGTCTTGATGCTCGCGATCTGCGTCGTGAGATCGAAGCCCGTGCTCGCCGAGCCCAGCATTTCATCGACCAGCGCATTGAAGTTCGCGGGGGCAAAAGCCGTCGTGAGCTGCGCGTGCAGGTGCTTGTAGTAGAGCGGCGCGAAGGCGGGGAATTTGAGGAACGAATTCATGACCACGGCGGGCCCGTTGGCCGCCGCGTCATCCTTGTT
>JANXWQ010000294.1 GCA_025351065.1 Chthoniobacter sp.
GGCTCGTCGGCGGGCGCGGATTCTTCGGCGCTTTCGACCGGTAGTTCTGGCTCGTGGGCTTCGGGAGTTTCCACCGGGCCCGGGTCTTCGGTGGGGGCTGGCTCCGGTGTAGGAAGGGCTTCGGCGCTCGCTTCCGGCGCAGCGGCTTCGGCGGGTGCGGACGCGTCTTTTTTCTCCTCCACCGGCACCGGCGCGCTGGGCAGGACGACGCGTTTGAGTTCGGTGGCGTTGGGGAGTTCGTCGGTGGTGCGGAGGCCGAAGTGCTGGAGGAAATATTCCGTGGTCGAGTAGAGCAGCGGGCGGCCGGGGACTTCGGCGCGGCCGGCGATTTTCACGAGTGCGCGGTCGAGCAGCACCTGCATGACACCGTCCACGCTCACGCCACGCACGGCCTCGCAGTCCGCGCGGGTGACGGGCTGGCGGTAGGCGATGATGGCCAGCGTCTCATGCTGCGGCCCGGTGAGGCGCGTGGGTTTCGCCTCGGGATAAAGCTGACGCACCCACTGCGCGCACGCGGAATCGCTCACGAGCGTCCAGCCGTTCACGCGCTCCACGAGCTGAAAGGCGCGTGCGCTGGCGACCAAGTCGGCCTGCACCTCGGCGAGCGCGTCTTCCACGGCGGCGTCTTTCGCGGCGGCAAAATCGCGCGCCTCCTGATCCTCCGTGCCTTCGCCTGCGGCGCGCAGGGCGGCGACGATTTCCTTCGTCGAGATGGGTTTGGGCGATGCGAATACCAGCGCCTCGATCACTTGCTTCAAAGTCATGGGTTGCTCCGATTCTTCGCGCGCTCAGACCGCGCGCAATTCGATTTCCGCAAAAGGTTCCGCCTGCTCGCAGCGCAACTGTTTCAGCCGGATCAGCTCCAGCAGCGCGAGAAAAGTGACGACGACTTCCGTCCGCGAAGCCGCGCCGGCAAAGAGTTCGGTGAATTTCAGCGGCACGCCGGACGCCATCATTTTCATGATGAGGTCGATCTTGTCGGAGACGGTGTAGTTCTCCTCGAAAATTTCCCGCAGATCCTCGCTCTTCGCGGCGATGCGCTTGAGCACGCGGTTGAAAGCGTTGATGAGATCAAAAACGCTAACCTCGCCGAGCGGGCGCTCCGCGGTCTGCTCCGCGGTTTCCGCCATGCGGGCGAAAAGATTGCCCTGCTCGATCTCGCGTTGCGAAAGCTGGGCGGCGGCGTCCTTGAATTTCTTGTACTCCACGAGCTGCCGGATGAGGTCCCAGCGCGGGTCTTCCTCTTCGGCGTCCTCGTCCGGCGGCTGGACATGCACGGGGAGCAGTGCGCGGCTTTTGAGGTAAATGAGATTGGCCGCCATGACCACGAACTCGCCCGCGATTTCGAGGTCGAGGGTCTTGAAGGCGTCCATGAACTCGAGGTACTGCGCGGTGATGCGCTCCAGCGAGATGTCATAAATGTCCACCTCATCTTTCTTGATGAGGTAGAGCAGCAGGTCGAGCGGGCCTTCGAAGACCTCGAGTTTGACGCGATATTCCTGAGACATGGGTCGGCGACATTAGCGGCCTCACGTCGCGGATGAAAAGCGGCAAGTGCGGCAAGAAATGAGCATTGAGGCCGAGGATGGGCGCACGCACAATCGCGCTCATGGAAATCGCCCATCAACTCTCCGTCTTTCTCGCCAACAAACCCGGCACCCTCGCAGCCGTCTGCACGGAGCTGGCCCGGGCGAAGATCAATATCTACGCGCTCACCATCACCGACACCGTGGACCACTCGGTGGTGCGGATGGTTTTGAGCGACACAGAAAAGGCGCTGCACATCTTTGAAGAGCGCGGCGTGCTCGCGGTGCAGAGCAATGTGCTGATGATCACGAACGACAACAAACCCGGTTCGCTCGGCAAGATCGCGGCGCGGCTGGCCAAGGCGAAGATCAACATCGAGTACGCCTACCTCGCGACGAGTCCGGGGGCGAAAAAGGGGCTGCTGATCCTGCGGACGAGCGACACGAAGAAGGCGCTGAAGGTTTTGCAAAAGGCCCGAGCGAACCCGGCGCACCTCGGGAAAAAATAACGTGTCATTCCGGGGGACGAAGGGTGGCTGCCGGCCCACCCCCCAAGCCCACGCCTGGCTTTTTTCCTATGCTGGTTTTGGGCTCGCTCTGAGAGGGAGCATCAGATGAATACAAGCGCGCAACTGTGCTGCTGCGTTTTCATTCCGTCCGTGCGGCGGAGAAAAAAAACCCGCAGTGCGGGCGCAGCGTTTCAAACCAAAACACGATCACGGAAAACTGATGAAACAGTATCAAGTCTGGCAGGGCCTGCCGTATCCGCTGGGGGCGACGGTTACGGCGGAAGGCGTGAATTTCGCGCTCTTTTCGGAGAACGCGACGGGCGTGGAGCTGTGCCTTTTCGACGGCGCGGAAGAAAGCCGCGTCCGGCTGACGGAGCACACGGATCAGGTGTGGCACTGTTTCCTCCCGGAGCTGCCGACGGGGCAGCTTTACGGCTACCGGGTGGAGGGGCCGTATGAGCCGGAAAAAGGGCGGCGCTTTAATCCGGCGAAGCTGCTGCTGGATCCGTACGCGAAGGCCATCGCGGGCGAGATCGCGTGGGGCGAGGAGATGTTTGGCTACGTGACGGGGCCGGAGGAAGATGCGGACTTGGCGGCGGACGGGCGCGACAGCGCGGCGGGGCTGCCGAAGTCGGTGGTGGTGGACAACCGTTTCGACTGGGGCGGGGACCGTCAGCTCGCCACGCCGCTGGCGCGCTCGGTGATCTACGAAGCGCATGTGCGCGGCTTTTCCACGCTGTGCTCGCAGGTGCCGGAAAATATTCGCGGGACTTACGCGGCGGTGGGCAGCGAGATGGCGGTTGCGCATTTCAAGAAGCTGGGAGTGACGGCGGTGGAGCTGCTGCCGGTGCATCATTTCGTGAACGACGATTTTCTCGTGAAGCGGGGACTGTCGAACTACTGGGGCTACAACTCGATCGGCTATTTCGCACCGCACGCGGCCTACTCATCGAGCGGGGCGGTGGGCGGGCAGGTGACGGAGTTTAAGCAGATGGTGAAGAATCTGCACGCGGCGGGGATCGAGGTGATCCTGGACGTGGTCTATAACCACACGGCGGAGGGGAATAACCTGGGGCCGACGCTGTGTTTCCGCGGGGTGGACAACCCGGCTTACTACCGGCTGTCGCCGAAGGACCAGCGCTTCTACGTGGACTACACGGGCTGCGGCAACACGCCGAACATGATGCACCCGCGGGTGCTCCAGCTCATCATGGACTCGCTGCGCTACTGGGTGCTGGAGATGCACGTCGATGGGTTCCGCTTTGATCTCGCGGCCACGCTCGCGCGGGAGCTGCACGAGGTGAGCCGGCTGTCGGCATTCTTCGACATCATCCATCAGGATCCGGTGCTGTCGCAGGTGAAGTTGATCGCGGAGCCGTGGGACGTGGGCGAGGGCGGGTATCAGGTGGGGAATTTCCCGGTGCTGTGGACGGAGTGGAACGGGAAGTATCGCGACTGCGTGCGCGGTTTTTGGAAAGGCGACGAGCATGTCTCGGAGTTCGCCTATCGGCTTACGGGCAGCTCGGACCTTTACAACCGCGACGGTAAAAAACCGTACGCAAGCATCAACTTCATCGTGGCGCACGACGGCTTCACGCTGCACGACCTGGTGAGTTACAACGACAAGCACAACGAGGCGAACGGTGAGGAAAACCGCGACGGCGATAACAACGGGCGCTCATGGAATTGCGGCGCGGAAGGGCCGACCGATGACGAGAAAATCAACGCGCTGCGCCGCCGCCAGCAGCGCAATTTTCTGGCGACGCTTTTCCTTTCGCAAGGCGTACCGATGCTCTGCGGCGGCGACGAATACGGACGCACCCAGCAGGGCAACAACAACTCCTACTGCCAGGACAACGAGCTGAACTGGCTCTCGTGGGAGCGCACGGAGGAGCAGCAGCGGCAGGAGGATTTCACGGCGAAGCTGATCCATTTCCGGCACGCGCATCCGATCTTCCGGCGGCCGAAATTTTTCCAAGGCCGGCAAATCCGCGGCACCGAGGCGCATGACCTTTTGTGGTTCAACGCGGACGGCTCGGAGATGACGGACGAGCACTGGAACCAAAGCTTCATCCGCTGCCTCGGCGTAGTGCTGGCGGGCTTCGCGGAGGATGTTCGCGACTACTTCGGCCAGCCGATTCAGGACGACACGTTCATGCTGCTGTTCAATGCGCATCACGAGCCGGTGAAATTCATCGTCGCGGGCGTGGCGGGCGTGCAGTGGGAGCGGATCATCGACACGGCGGACGAGGCCGGCTTTCTCGCGGCCGCGAGCACGCACGACGGCGGCAGCGAGGTGGAACTCACGGCGCGTTCGCTGGCTGTTTTCAAGCTGGCGGCCGGCTCGCAGGAGCATGCGCGCACGTCCGCCTGGAAGCCGCCCAAGCCCAAGCGCAAACCGGCGCCGCCGCCGCCCGAGCCGCCTGTTTGCTAGCTCCGCAGCCGGTTTCGGCTGGCCTTGGCCGCGCGGTTTGCCTTTGCTCGCGCATGCGCAAAACCAAAATCATCTGCACGCTCGGGCCGGCCACGGAATCCGCGGAAGTGCTCCACGCCATGATCGCCGCGGGCGCGAACATTTTCCGCCTGAACATGAGCCACGCGCCGCACGATTGGGTGCGGATGATCGTGCCGCGCATCCGCGCCATCGCCAAGGAACTGGACATCATCGTGGGCATCCTCATGGATACGCAGGGGCCGGCGATCCGCACGGGCGACCTGCCGACGAAGCTCAATCTCAATGTGGGCGACGTTTTTGAATTCACCGTGCGCGGCGGGAAGAGCGAGGAACTGCACTCGGTGGATGTGAATTATGACGGGCTGATCGACGACATTTCGGTGGGCGACGTGGTGCTGGTGGACAACGGGAACATCCACATGAAGGTGCTCGCGAAGGATGGCATCACCATCCGCTGCGAGGTGCTGACCTCGGGCGTGATGGGTTCGCGCCGGCACATCAATCTGCCCGGCGTGAAGGTGAACCTACCGCCGTTGACCGAAAAGGATCTCGCCGATGTGGCGGTCGGCGCGGAGCTGCATGTGGACATGGTCGCGCTCAGTTTTTGCCGCGAGCCGGGCGACGTGGAGGTGCTGCGCAAAGTGCTGCGCGAGCACAGCAGCACGGCGCGCATCGTGGCGAAAATCGAGGATCAGCTCGCGGTGAAAAACATCAACGAGATCATCGAGGCGACGGACGTGATCATGGTCGCGCGCGGCGACCTCGGCATCGAGTGTCCGATGGAAGATTTGCCGATCATCCAGCGGCGCATCGTGAAACGCTGCCTGGCGAAAGGCGTGCCGGTGATCGTGGCCACGCACATGCTGGAGTCGATGATCACGAACCCGGTGCCGACGCGGGCGGAAATCACCGACGTGGCGAACGCGGTCTTTGAGCAGGCCGACGCGATCATGCTGAGCGGCGAGACCACCGTGGGCAAATATCCGGTCAAGTGCGTGGAGGTGATGAACAAAGTCGCGGAGCGCATTGAGCGCACTGGCGGCATGGGCTTTGCCGATGAGGCGCTGCTGGAAAACGACCGTAAGAAAACCGTGCGCTCCGGCGTCACCCTCGCGAACTCGATGCCCGACGCGAAGATCGTCATCTTCACGCGGCGCGGGACGATGGCTGACTACGTTTCCAACCTGCGCCCGCACGCGCCGATCTACGCCTTTTCGCCGACCTTCGAGATTTGCCGGAAGCTCGTGGTGAACTGGGGCACCTACCCGCACTGCATGCCCTTCGACACCAACCCAAACCGCACGATCAGCGCGGCGATCAACATCCTCGTGGCGCAGGGGCGCGCGAAAAGCGGCGATCATCTGGTCATCATCAGCGACATGCTCGCGGGTGAGGAGCGCTTCGACACGATCCAGCTTCGGGTCGTGTAGCCACGAAAAAGGCGCGTCCTTCACAGGACGCGCCTTTTGTGATTCTTACTGGGACTTTTTCAGTCCTCAAACTCGCCGACATGCGACGGCAAGAGGTGCTCGATCGGCTTCTCCTTTTTCTGCAAAGCGCGGCGCAGTTTCATCAGCGCGATGTTTTGCAACTGGCGGATGCGCTCGCGCGTGACGCCGAATTTCTTGCCGACTTCCTCGAGCGTCTTCGCCTTGCCGCCATCGAGCCCGAAGCGCGAAAAGATGATCTTTTTCTCCCGCTCATCCAGCACGCAGAGCAGGTCGCCGACTTCATCGCGCAGGTTCTGATCGCGCAACTGCTCGAAGGGTGTGAGCGCCTCAAGGTCGCCGACGATTTCGCCGAACTCCGTCGAGTCGTCGTCGCTGATCGGCGCGTCGAGCGAAGCCGGGCGGATCGAGACGGTCTTGAGCTGCGAGATTTTGCCGGCGGCCAAGCCGACTTCTTCGGCGAGCTCGTCGTCAGTCGGCTCGCGGCCGAGTTCCTCGCTCATCTGCATGGCGACGCGGCGCATCTTGGAAATCTTGTCCACGAGATGAACGGGCAGGCGGATGGTCTTCGACTGGTTCGCCAGCGCGCGTTTGATGGACTGCTTGATCCACCACGCGGCGTAGGTCGAGAGCTTGCCGCCCTTCGCGGGATCGAAGCGCTCCACCGCTTTCATCAGGCCGATGTTGCCTTCGGAAATCAGGTCGAGCAGCGGCAGGCCGAGGTTGGCGTAGTCGTGCGCGATCTTCACCACGAGCCGCAGGTTCGAGCGGATCATCAGCGAACGGGCGGCCTTGTCGCCCTTTTTGATTTTCGCCGCGAGCTCGATTTCCTGCTCAATGGTCAGCAACGGGATCTGCCCGATTTCACGCAGGTAGATCTTGATTCCAGAATCGGAGTCTTCGCCAGATTTGTAGTTCATTTTGGTATCCTCTGACTTTTTTCAGTCAGCATATTGCGTTCGAGTCGTGCTACGAAAGTCAGACGAAGGTCGGGTGCGGTTTATTCCCATCTGCTTCAGTTTCTCTGTATCGGCTTTGTAATTACACTGCCTGCTAAAAATAATTTTAGCAATAAAGTTTTATTTCTCGGCGTCTGTAGTCAACAACGTTAAGTGTTACGTTTTCGGACACAGGTTGTCAGGTTGTGTTCAAAAACCTTTTTGCTTCTCATTCATCGGGGCTCTGGCAGCTTCGCCAGCCGTGCTCGCAAAAGTTTATTCGGCGGCAGTCTATGGCGTGGATGCCTTCGAGGTCGAGATCGAAGTCAACGGCGCATCGGGGAATGCTGTAATCGTTGTCGTCGGTCTGCCCGATGTCGCGGTGAAGGAAAGCAGAGACCGGGTGACGACGGCAATCTCAAACAGCGGCTATCATTGGCCGCGCGGACGGACGACGATCAACCTCGCGCCGGCCGATGTGAAAAAGGAAGGGCCGAGTTTCGACCTGCCCATCGCGCTCGCGATGATCGCCGTCGGCGCGGAGGTCGAGTTGCCGAACGCAGAGCAGTTCTGCTTCGTCGGCGAACTCGCGCTGACCGGGCGCGTGCGGCCCGTGCGCGGCGTTTTGCCCGTCGCACTGGAGGCGCGGCGGTGCGGACGAAAGGCGGTCGTTGTGCCAATGGAAAATGCGCGCGAGGCGGCGATGGTCGAGGGCATCGACGTGTACGGCGTGGGCAATCTGCGCGAGGCGTTCGAGTTTCTGACCGGTGAGAAAACGCTCACGCCCGTGCGCGAGGACATCACCCAGTTTTTTGCGCGGCATCAGAACTACGACGTGGATTTTGCCGACGTGCGCGGCCAGCACCACGTCAAGCGCGCCATCGAGGTGGCCGTCGCCGGCAATCACAACGCGCTCTTCATCGGCCCGCCCGGCTCGGGCAAGTCGATGATCGCCAAACGCATCCCCACGATCATCCCGCCGATGGCCTTGGAGGAAGCCATCGAGTCCACCAAGATCCACAGCATCTGCGGCCTGCTGCTCGATCCCGCGCACTCCTTCGTCGCCACCCGTCCGTTTCGCGCGCCGCACCACACCATCTCCGACGCCGGCCTGATCGGCGGCGGCACCACGCCCACGCCGGGGGAAATCAGCATCGCCCACAACGGCGTCCTCTTCCTCGACGAGCTCCCCGAGTTTCGCCGCCAGACCCTCGAAGTCCTCCGCCAGCCGCTCGAAGACGCCCGCGTCACCATCTCCCGCGCCGCCGGCTCCATGAACTTCCCAGCCGATTTCATGCTCGTCGCCGCCATGAACCCCTGCAAATGCGGCTACTTCGGCGACCCGAAGCGCGAGTGCCGCTGCAGCCCGCTCGACGTGCAGCGCTACCGCGACCGCATCTCCGGCCCGCTCCTCGACCGCATCGACATCCACGTCGAAGTCCCCGCCGTCCAGTACCGCGAAATGTCCAGCAATACGCCCGGCGAGGCCTCCGCCGCGATCCGCGAGCGCGTGGAAAAAGCGCGCGAAGTCCAGCGCGCCCGCTTCGAGAAGCTCGGCAAAGTGCGCTGCAACTCCCGCATGAGCGCCAAACAGATCAAACACTTCTGCGCGCTCGGGGAGGCCGCCGAGGGCATGATGAAAATGGCCATGACCGAGCTGAATTTCAGCGCCCGCGCCTATGACCGCATCCTGAAAGTCGCCCGCACCATCGCCGACCTCGCCGGCTCCGAAGGCATCGCCGCCGACCACATCGGCGAAGCCATCCAATACCGCACCCTCGACCGGAATCTCTGGGCGTAGCCGGACGATGCAAAAAACCTCGCTTCGCAAAATGAGCGGGGATGAAAGATAAAATGACCCATGAGCAACGAGATCACCCCCTTTGAGCAAACCCGCCGGACGAATCCGGCGGGCAACGAATTCTGGTCCAGCCGGGACTTTGCCAAAGTCCTTGGCTATGCCGATTACCGAAACTTCCAATCGGTCATCGAGTCCGCCCGCACGGCCTGTTTCAACAGCGGGCAGCGGGTGGAGGACCATTTCGTTGACATCACCGATATGATCGGAATCGGCAAGGGCGGCGTTGCCCCCACCAGCATCGTAAGAACGACGCGTATCGGGATGTCATTGCGTGGCTGACCC
>JANXWQ010000305.1 GCA_025351065.1 Chthoniobacter sp.
GCGGCACCTTCAGCGTGGCCGTGGGGTCGGTCGGGTTTTTGATCGACATGCTCATTTCCTGGATGAGCTGCGCGTCGCGGGCAAAGCCGAGTTTCGGGTCAAACCAGACGGTGCCCTTGAGCGTGCCGCCCTCCACTTTCATGCCGAGCTGCGAGAGCGCCGCGCCGGCGGGCGAGCTGGGATCAGCCTTGGCCATGTCGAGCGAGATTTCGCCCACGGTCGTGATCTCCGCGCACGGCACGCCTTCGTGATCCACCAGGCCTTTGAAAGTGTAGGTGCCTTTGACCGCGACCTTGCCCATCTGCGGCAGATCGACCGCGGTGGTGAAGGGCCACGAATCGCCCGGCACCACCGGCCTGCCTGGCATGGCCTGGAGCGCGCCCTGTTTCATCATCTGCCCCATGGATTCCTTGGTGAACATCTTCGACATGTCCATGCCCGGAATCGGCGAGGCCGGAAAGTTTTTCACGAACTCATCGTAGTTTTCCACCTCGCCGATGTCGTCCGTCGCGGTCAGCAAAACCTTCAGCTCCTTGCCCACGGTGGCGCCCAGCGTCTTCGCGAGGCCGAGCGGGTCGGTGCCTTCGCCGGGCTTCGCGGAGTCAAAGCCCATCTTCTGCCCGTTCATTTCCATATTCATGGCCACGCGCTCGTATTTGATCGTCACCCGCTTGCGCGCGCCGTCCTCGTGGGCGCGCACCGCGAGGCTCATCTCCATCGTAGTCGTGGTCTTTTGCTCGACCTTTTGCGCACCCATGTCGATTGATGTGCCCTGGGTGGACTGCATGGTTTGAAAATACTGCTTCCCCACGTCCCAGCGCTGCTTTAGCTCCACCGCACCGGCGGCGAAAAGCGGCGTGGCGCAGGCCAGCAGGGCGGCGGCGGGGAGGAGGAGACGGACGATGTTTTTCATGGGTGTGTGGGAACGTGAGGCGTCGTGGGTAAGCCGGGCGCGCACGGAAGTCGAGCGGCAATCCCGTGGCCGCGTGCATTTTCAAAAAGGCGGCGAGGGCTGCGACGCGGGGACAATTTCAAAAGCGCCGTTGACGCTTGGTGGTTGAACTGAAAGCCTCCGCCCCGGCCTGCCACCAGAAAGGCGCAGCGCGCCCGCTCCGCAAGCACCCAGCCTCCCAAGCCCTGCCCAGCCGCATCTCCTCAACCACCCGGATCATCCCATGAGACACACCCGCACCACCCGCCGTATCCTCGCCAGTTCCGCCGCCGCGCTCGTCGCGCTGTGCGCACTGCCCACCGCCGCCGACGCCCAGCAGTTCTGGGACGTGAACGGGGCCGCCGCCGGCTTCGGCGGCACGGGCAACTGGGATTTGGTCACGACGAATTGGAATAACGCCACCGGCGCCGGTGCGCCCCAGCTCTGGACGAATACCGCGACCTCCGATGCCGTGTTTCAAGGCACCGCCGGCACTGTCGTGCAGCCGGGTGCAAATGTGACCGTCCGCAATATGACCTTCAATGTCACCGGCTACTCACTGAACAACAACGCCGGTAACACCTTGACCCTCGCACCGGGGGCGACGATCACCGTCACGAACGCCGGGGACATCACGGCCATCACGTCTTTCCTGGCCGGCGTGAGCGGGTTCACCAAAGCAGGTCCGGGGACCTTGCAGTTCGACGGCACCGGGACGAACGCCTACACGGGCACCACCACCGTCAACGATGGGGCGGTGAATCTGAACAAGGGCATTGTCAATCAAACCATCCCCGGCACGCTGACCATCGGCGACACCGTCGGCGCGGCGGGGTCGGTCTCGGTGAAATTGCTGGTTGCCAATCAAATTGCGGATAGCTCCGCGGTGACGATCTACAACGACGGCAAGCTGGATCTGAACGGCTTGACTGAAACCGTGGGTTCGGTGGCCGGTTTATTGGGTTCCTCGCTCACGCTGGGGGCCAATGGGGCGCTGACTGCGGGCGGTGATAACAGCGGCAGCTTTTTTTCAGGAGCCGTCACCGGCACCGGCACGGCCAGCATCACTAAAAATGGCACGGGCACCTGGCAGTTTGGCAACGCTACCAGCAGCTATACCGGCAAGACCTTTGTGAACGCCGGGGTTCTTTCGTTAATTGCCAACAACGCGCTGGGGTTGGCCGATGGCACGGCGGCGTCGAACACCACGGTCGCCAGCGGTGCAACGCTGCAAATCCAAGTCAGCCTTGGGATTGGCAATGAGGCACTGACGATCAGTGGCGCGGGTAAGGCCGGAGTGGGCGGAGCGCTGGCGACGGATGGCGGTGCGCCATCCTATGCCGGGGCGATCACGCTTGCGGCGAATGCCTCGATCACGGCCAATGGCGGCACGCTGACGCTGACGGGGGGCATCTCGAAGCCGGGCTTTGTCCTGACCCTCGGGGCGACGACGGCGGCCAATGGGGCGGGGGGGACGATTAACATTAACACCGTCGGCATCAGCGGGGCGGTGGCTGGCTCGGACCTGATCGTGGAAAGCACGACGGTCAATGAGAACGTAACCAACAGCTACAACGGCCCCACTTTCATCCGTAGCACGAATGTCAACGGGAGCGGCATCCTCAATGCCAATGCCGCCAGTGCCCTGCCGACGGCCAATGGGCGGACGGTGCTGACCA
>JANXWQ010000309.1 GCA_025351065.1 Chthoniobacter sp.
TTTGCGTGGTGCTCATGGTAACGTCTGTTTTGAGAAAATGGAGAATGCTGGGGAGGCTGCGTTTGATGGTGTCGCGGCACTCGAGGTAGGCGTCGATGCCAAGGCCAATGGGATCGGGCACGTCGGGATTGCCGCGGCGCACAGCGTCGGCGTCGAACTCGCGGAGCAGGTAGGTTTTCTCCGCCGCCTCGGGAAAATACATGCAGATGGCGTCGAGATGCCCGCGGGTCATGACGAAAATATGCGTGGCCTCGTCCACCAGATCCTCGGTGAGCGGCTGGCTACGGATTTTGGAAATGTCGAGGCCCCAAGGCCGCAGCACCTCCACCGCATGTGCGCTCGGCGGCTGGCCGTAGCCGGTCGCCACGCCGGCGGAACTGACCTCAAAACCCGGCACATTTTTCACCGCGTCGCGGAACAGCCCCTCAGCCATCGGGCTGCGGCAGATATTTCCGGTGCAAACGAAAAGGACGTGTTTCACGAAGGCGTTTTTTTGAGAGGCGCGAAGATAGGGAGCGGGTGCGGGCAAGTCAACGGGAGCAGCCGCCCACCGCCCGCCTTTCCGCGCTTGAGCCCGCGCGGCGCGCGCCCGTATGCTCGCGGCGAGTGCAAACGCCCCCGCTTCCCAACCCCGCCATCGCCGAGTTTTACCGCTTCGCTTTGCTGCTGACCGGCAGCATCCGGACGGCCGAGCAGGTCATGGCCGACACCCTCGCCGACGTGGCGGCGCAGCTCGGGCAGGTGCGCAATGAAAAGGGCCGGCAGGCGTGGTTCGTCCAGCACATCCGCGAGCGCTGCCTGCGCAACAACGAGGCCGCGCCGCCAGCCGCGCCGCGCCTCGTGCGGACCGATTCCGCCGCGGGCGAAAGGCCGCGCGTGCTCAGGATCGAGGCCTTTCTCCTCGCCCAGCGTTTTCAAACCCTGCCCGAGCCGGAACGCAGCGCGCTGGCGCTTTTCTACCTCGATATTTTTTCCGTCGCGGAGATCGCCGAGCTTTTGAAAATGAGCCTCGAAACCCTCGCCGAAACGCTCGGCGCGGCGCGCGCACTCCTCGCGCAGTCCCTCCAGCCCGCCGCCGAATAACACCCCCGCCCATGAACGCCAACGAAGCCGACCTGCTCCTCCGCTGCCACCGCGCCGGGCGCGAGCCGGAGGGCCGCATCCAAAAAGCCGTCCGCCTGGCCGAGGGCGACGCGGGGCTGGCGAAAATGCTGCGCGCGCAGGAGGAGTTCGACGCGCAGATCGTGGACGCCATCCACTGCATCCTCCCGCCGGAAGACCTGCGCGAAAAGCTCGGCGCGCTGAGCGGCGCCTCGGGCGCGGGCCGGCGCACCATGCGCTCGCAGGTCGGCACGCCGGCCATGCTCTCCGCGGTCGCGGGCGTGCTGCTGCTGGCCGGCGTCATCGTTTTTTTCGTCATGGAAAGCATGGCGAATTTCGACGGGCGCGAGGCCGTGGAGCACATGCTCGACGCCACCACGAAGATGAACGGCACCGAGTTTGAAGCCGTGACCATGACCACCACGCAGCTCGGCGACTGGCTCTACATGCGCGGCTACGAAGGCTACGAAGTCCCGCCGGAATTCGCCGCCATGCCGGTCATCGGCTCGCGCGTTTTCAAGCAGGACGGCAAGCCCGTCGCGCAGTTTGTCGTGGAGAAACACGACTCGGTGGTCTTCCAGTTTCGCGCGGCGGACTTTGGCGTGCAGCTCCCGGCGGACGGCGCGTGGCAGGTGCTCGAGCAGGGGGGCTGGACGGCGGCGTTGCGGCAGCACGGCGACCACTGCTGCATGATCGCCTTCCGCGGCAGCGCGGCGGACATGCGGACGTTTTTGCAAACGCTCCCGAAAAAATGATCGCGCGCCTGCTGCTCGTTTTGCTCTGCGCGGTGCTGACGGCATGCTCGTCGTTCGAGGCAAAATGGCGCGCGGCGAAAACGCCCGCGACCCGCTGGGACGGGCGCTGGACGAGCGAGAAACACACCGCGTCCGGAGGCGGCCCGGCGGGCGGGCGGCTGCGCTGCGTGCTCGTTGAAACGGCCGTCGCCACCGGCTGCTTCTCCGCGCCGAGAGGCTCGCGGCCCGTGACCGCGCACGCCCTGCGCGCCGACTTCCACGCGAACTGGCTGCTTTTTTCCAACGACTACACGATGACGCTCGCGCCGCTAAAAAACTCGCGCACCGAGTTCTACGGCACCCACGACCTGCCGAAAATGTTCGGCGGCACCTACCGCTATGCCGCGCATCTTTCCGGCGAACATTTCACCGCGCGCTACGACTCCAGCTACGACCACGGCACTTTCGACCTCACCCGCGTCCGGCCATAGATCTTGCATTTTTTCGCACACCGGGGGTTGACGAGCCCCGAGGGCATCCCCTACACGGAGGCATGCCCCGTTTCCTTCGCCCCCTCGCCTTCGCCCTCGCCGCCCTGTCGCTCGCCCTCGCGGGCTGCCGCACGAGCACGCCTTACACCGCCATGTATTCGCCGCGCAAAGGCTACTACAAGACTCCGGCTCCGAAGGCTGAAAAATCCGCAGAGGAACTGCTCTCGGCGACCGATGCCTCCAAACCCGGCGGCGTGTCCGGTGCCCTCCCCGGCGGCCCGCCGCCCGCCGATGCCAGCGCGATCCCCGGTCTGCCGCCCGCCGCGGCACCCGCCGCCGATCCCCTCGCGCCGCCGCCCGCGGCCCCGGCAAACTGAGCCGCCGCCGCGCCGCGCACGCCGCGGATTCCGCCCGCGCCTTTCCACCGCCGCACCGCGCTTGACTTGGCCGCGCGATGGGCGAATCCACCTCCCGCATGTCTGAGTCCGATTCCAACGAGGCCGGCGCGGAGCCCGAGGTTTTGCGCGCCGAGGTCGATGTCTTCATCGGCGCAGAGGAGGTCGCCAAGTACTCCATCGAGCACGGCGAATACCTCATCGGGCGCGACGCCTCGTGCCCCATTTTCGTGGATGCGGAAAACGTCTCGCGCCATCACGCGCGGCTGACTTTCTCCGCCTTCGAGCTGGTCATCGAAGACCTCGGCAGCAGCAACGGCGTCTTCATCGAAGGCGTGCAGGTGCAGCTCCCCACGCGCGTCCGGCTCGACCAGGAAGTCCACATCGGCCAGGCACGGCTCATCATCCGCCTGCGCGAGGCCGCGGCGAAACAGCTCGCCGAGGCGCTGTGGGACAACGACCTCGGCCTCGGTGCGGTGCGCGACCGCATCGAGGGGCGAAAGTACAAGGTCATCACCACCATCAATCGCGGCGGCATGGGCGTGATCCTCCAGGCGCGCGACCTCCGCATCCGCCGCACCGTGGCGATGAAGGTGATGAACTCGAAGCACCAGTTCTCCCGCGAAAACGCACTGCGTTTCATCGACGAGGCCCAGCTCACCGGCCAGCTCGAGCACCCGAACATCGTGCCCGTCTACGAGCTGGGCATCGATGAGCAGGGCGAGATGTTTTACACCATGAAATTCGTCAAGGGCACCACCCTCGACGACGTGCTGCGCGGCATCCGCGGCGGCGACGAAAAGACCATCGAGAAGTATCCGCTCAGCGCGCTGCTCACCATTTTCCAAAAGGTCTGCGATGCCGTCGCCTTCGCCCACGCCAAGGGCGTGGTGCATCGCGACCTCAAGCCGGAGAACATCATGATCGGCGCATTCGGCGAGGTGCTGGTCATGGACTGGGGGCTCGCGAAAAACATCACCGGCGGGCGCGGCGAACCGCTCCCCGCCGGCACCCCCGACGCCGCGGCCATGAATGCGCGGCGCGACGACCTGCGCGGCTTCGAAACCATGCACGGGCTCATCGTCGGCACCCCGCCGTACATCTCGCCCGAGCAGGCGCGCGGCGAGCTGGACAAAATCGACGGCCGCTCCGACCTCTACGTGCTCGGCCAGATTCTTTACACCATCCTCACCCTGCGCCCGCCGGTCGAGGGCGGGACCGTGAACGAGGTCGTCGAAAAAATTCTCAACGAGCAGATCGTGCATCCCTCGACGCACAACCAGCCGGCCAAATCCGCACGCCGGCGGAAAAGCGACCTCGCCGCCGAATCCTTTGCCCTGGCTCATTGCCCCGGCCACCGCATCCCCGACGGGCTCTCCGCCGTGGTCATGAAAGCGCTCGCGCTCGACCCCGCGCACCGCTACCCGACGGTCGAGGATTTGCAGGAAGACATCACCGCGTGCCAGGGCGGTTTTGCGCCCAAGGCCGAGCGCGCCGGGATCGCGAAACAGCTCGCGCTGTGGGCCGGGCGGCACAAGGCGGAGGTCGCGCTCTTCGGCATTTTCTTTGCGCTCTTCAATGCGCTGGTGGTCGGCTTTTTCCTGCAAGTCAAACACGAGCGCGACCGCGCGCAGGCCAGCGAGCGCGCGACTTTGAAGGAGAAAAAAATCGCCGACTCGCGACTCGCCGAACTGCGCGGCACCGCGCCCACCTTTGCCGCTCAAGCGCAGGAACTCATGGACGACCAGCGTTTCGGCGAGGCGCTGGACAAGATCGACTACGCCATCCAGCAGGTGCCGAATGAAGCGGCGTATCACAATCTGCGCGGCAACATTCTGCAGGCCGAGCTGCGGCTGGAGGAATCCGTGGATGCCTACGAAGACGCGCTGCGCCTTGATCCGCAGCTCAAGCCCGCGCAGCAGAATCTCGAACTCACGCGCAAAATCCTCGGGGAAGTCGGCACCGACGAGCAGATCAAACCCGCCATCCTCGCCGAGCTTTACGCCGCACTCATGAACCAGGGCCGCCGCAGCGCCGCCGCCAGCGTCGAGGACGCGCTCGGGCCCGACAAGCAGCGCTTTGTGAAGCTCTGGCGCGACGCCTTTGACCGGCGCGGCCTGCGCCAGCAGCGCTTCGAGACCAACGCCGACGGCACCCTGCGCGTCGATTTTCCCAAAGTCCCGCTGCCCGACCTCGGCAAACTCCGCGGCCTGCCCGTCTCCGGCCTCGTGCTCGACGACACCAAACTCACCGACCTCAGCGCGCTCCGCGGCCTGCAGCTCCACTCGCTCTCCATCGGCCACTCCGTCATCCAGGATTTGAAACCGCTCATCGGCATGCCGCTCGAAGCGCTTAACCTCGAAGGCACGCCCGTCGCCGACCTCGCGCCGCTGCACGGCCTGCCGCTCGAAATGCTCCGCCTTTCCAGCACCCGCGTGCGCGACCTCACCCCGCTCGCGGGCTCGAAAATCGAGCAGCTTTACCTCAGCGGCTGCCGCGGGGTGAAAGACCTCGCGCCCCTGCGCGGCCTGCCGCTCCAGACGCTCGCACTCAACGGCACCGGCGTCTCCGACCTCGCCCCGCTCACGCAGTCGCCGCTGCGCGAACTCAACCTCGAAGGCTGCGCCGCGCTCACCGACCTGCACGCGCTCATGGCCATCGCCACGCTCGAAGGCGTCGTCATTCCCGCGCAGTGCCGCGACCTCGAATTCCTCCGCAAACACCCCGGCCTCAAACGCATTTCCTACAAAAAGCTCACCCAGCCCGCCGAGGAATTCTGGGCCGAGTACGACGCCGCCCGCGCCGCGGAAAAAGCGCAGCCCGCGCCACTGTAGGGGTAGCTGCCAGCTTCCCCCGCAGCCACCGTGGCAGACTTTCGGGTTGCCCTTTTTCACGCACCCGGCCAGCCTTTGCCCGCTCCGCCAAACGACGCGGCGGCTCACCAAAATCCCAAACCAAAACCAGCCATGGCCAAAGGTAACAACAGTCATAAAAAAGAAGTGAAGCAGCCGAAGAAAGAAAAGCCGAAGCCCGTGCTGACGCGCCGCGGTTCGTGACGCGGCGGAGCGCCCGTTGAGTCGGGAATTCCACTTTCTCCGGCAAACCGCGTGGTGAAAATCTACGCCGTCCAGTTCGACCTCGCGTGGGAGGACAAGGCCGCGAACTTCGCCAAAGTGCGCGCACTGCTCGCCGTCGCGCCGCCTGCACCGGGCGCGCTCATCGTGCTGCCGGAAATGTTCGCCACCGGCTTCTCGATGAACCTCGCCGTGACCCGCCAGCGCGCCGACCACGAGGACGAAACTTTTCTCGCCAGCCTCGCGCGCGAGCACCGCGCCCATGTCCTCGGAGGCGTCGTCAGCCCCGGCGAAAACGCGCTGGGGCGCAATGAGGCCGTGGTCTTTTCCCCCGACGGCACGCTGCTCACGCGCTACGTGAAAATCCATCCGTTCAGCCTCGGCGGCGAAGCGGCGGGGCACACCGCAGGCACGGACATCGCGACCTTCGCGTGCGGCGGGTTCACCGTCGCTCCCTTCGTCTGTTACGACCTGCGCTTCCCGGAAATTTTCCGCGCCGCCGCCCGCCGCGGCGCAAATCTTTTCACCGTCATCGCGCTGTGGCCGGCGAAGCGGCAGCAGCACTGGCTCACGCTTTTGCAGGCGCGGGCGATTGAAAACCAGGCGTTCGTCATCGGCGTGAATCGCATCGGCAGCGAGCCGCAGTTTTCCTACGCGGGCCGCAGCGTGGTGGTCGATCCGCACGGCGTCATCATCGCCGACGCCGGCGAGCAGGAGCGCGTGCTCACCGCCGCGCTCGACGCCGAAACCGTCCTCGCTTGGCGGCGCGATTTTCCCGCGCTGCGCGACGCCCGCTGGCGCGACCCGCTCCCGTAAGAGTCGATCCGAAAAGTCAATCGCCTCAAAGCCCGGCCAGTGAGTACAGGCTCACCTTGAAAGTCTGCTGCAGCCGGGCGAAGTCCGCGGGCCGGGCGACGACGCGAAAGCATAGCAGTTCGTTTTCCCGTGCGGCGTAAAGGAGGCTCACCCTGATCGGGCCGCCGAAGATCACATAGTTGAAAGTAACTTCGACGGTTTGGCGGGCGTCGATAACCAGCGGGTTGAACGCCACTGCGACTAGTTCCACCTTGGACGCCTCGGCGGGCAGGGACTGCCGGGCCAGCTCCTCGAAAGCCTTCACGTTGGAGCTTTCCACAGCCATCGGCGCTTTCATTGGCAGCGCGCTGATGTCGATCTCGCTTCCGGTGATGCCGGGGGCGGTGAGACACAGCTGCGAGGCATGGCCGATAAAGAGCCATGGTTTCGGCGGCATGTAGGTCACGGCATGCCCTTGGTCGCGGAACTGGAGGTAGGTGTATTTTCCACCCTCGCCAGCGCTCTCGATCACGATGGGACGAAAGTCTAGCGCATGAGTCGCAGAGGACACAGCGAGCAGGAACAGCGCGGCGAGTTTCATTCGCGGAACCAGCGACCTTTGTTATAGGAAACGATCATAAGTGAGCCGGGCGGGGGCGTGGCAAAGAAGTTGGTATCGAAGTACCAGTTGCGGTTGGGAGCGTTGTACACATTGGGACCGGAGCCGGTGTTCGGCCAGGCATTGGTGTATTGGGTGCTGGAGTAGAGTTCGACCATCGATCCGTAGTAAGTGAAATTTTTTGCGGACCAGTCTTCGAGAAAGCGCGGGAAGTTTTCCGCGCCGCCGCTGTAGGTGCCGGGGCTGGCGGCGGTGCCGCTGGTCGGCACGATGCCGGCCACAATGGCGGTGTTCACAGTGGTAGGTGTCGCGATACGGCTGCTGAGCGAAGACGCGGAGTTTGCGTCGGCCCAGTTGTTTGACAGGATCATTACGGCGTCGGCTAGCACAGCGCAGGGCTGGCGGGTGTAACCGCTGACCTGTGGGGTGGCGGGTGTGCCGGTGTTGGACGGTGTTTCGGATGCCCCAGTGCGGCCGGTATTGTAGTCGCCCTGGATGTAGAG
>JANXWQ010000344.1 GCA_025351065.1 Chthoniobacter sp.
AATTCCTTTCTTCCCCAGCGCCAGCATCGCCAGCATCTGCTCGTGGGAAAACGTGCTCTCCTCCCCAGCGCCCTGCACCTCCACGAATTGCCCGTCGTCCGTCATCACCACATTCAGATCCACCGTCGCGGCCTTGTCCTCCACGTAGTTCAGATCCAGCGCCGCCTCCCCGCCCACGATCCCCACGCTCACCGCCGCCAGCATCTGCTTGATCGGTGACTTTTTCAGCACGCCCTCCCGCACCAGCCGCCGGCACGCCAGCGCCGCCGCCACACACCCGCCCGTGATCGACGCCGTCCGCGTCCCTCCGTCGGCCTGGAGGACATCGCAATCCACCCACAGCGTCCGCGCCCCCAGCGCATCCAGATCGATCACCGCCCGCAGCGACCGCCCGATCAGCCGCTGAATCTCCACACTGCGCCCGTCCAGCTTCCCCTTCGCGCTGTCGCGCGCCTTCCGCGGCTGAGTCGAGTAGGGGAGCATCGAGTAATCCGCCGTGATCCACCCGCCCGGCACCTTCTGCGCCTTCATCCACTGCGGCACACCCTCCTCGATCATCGCGCTGCAAATCACCCGCGTAAAACCGCTCGCGATCAGCACCGAGCCGGTCGCATGGGGGGCAAAATTCTGCGTGAAAGAAATCGGGCGGATTTGATCGCTCGCGCGACCGTCAGGACGTGGCATAGGGCGCGAAAGGTAGGGGAGCGCGAGTGAAAGTGAAGGGCGAATGCGCCAACCGTTCAATCAGCACTTACGGAAACAGCTCCATCAGCGCATCCGCGAAAATCTTCATCCCGCGGGCGTCGGGGTGGTTGATGGAATTCGCCAGCAGCGTGCTGTGCGGGATGCCCTGACGCCACACGCGGCCGTAGCGGCGCGCGGCGTCGGCGAGGGCCACGGGGTGCGCGGTGGCAAAGGCGCGCAGGCCGGCGACATAAGGGCGCGGGTCGTCGTCCACTTCGCGCTCGCGCGGGAGATTCATCCAGTCGGGACGGACATAGTGCGGCGTGAGGATCGCCCATTCCGCGCCGATCGCGGAAAAATCGGCGAGCACGCGCCCGTAGCGTTCCTCGATTTGCGCGGGGCTGAGGCCCGCGTCATTGACGAACTCGGAGACGATAAGGTCGGGTTTCGCGCCGAGGATTTTTTCTTGGAAATTGTGCGGGCTGCCGGACGGCTGCGCGAGGAAGTCCCCCGTGCTGCGCCCGCCCCAGCCCTCGGTGACGAGCGTGATCTGCGCCGCTGGAAAACGCGCCCGCAACCGCGCGACGAACTGCTCCTGCCACTGGTCCGCCACCGGCAGATAGCCGCACTCCGTGACACTGTCGCCCCATGCCAGGACGCGCACCGCGCCGCCGGCGCGCAGTTTCGCCAGCGTCTTTGGCAGCGCTTTTTCCACCGGCGCAGGCGCGGGCGGCGGCTCGGGATACGCCGTTTCGAGGATCGGGAAAAGGTGATCGGGGCTGAGGTTCGCGAGGCGTCCCGGCACCCAGACATTGCCCAGCAGCCGCTCGCCGGGCTGGAGCGCCACGGGCCGCGGCGCGGCGGCGCACGGCTGGCCGGGGCGCAGCGTGATGCGCCCGTCCGCGCCGAGCACCACGCCATCCAGCCGCAGCGGCGCGTAGCGGTAACTCGCAAAAACCGGTGTGGCCGCGCCGATTTTCCCCGCCGCCAGCCGCCCGAATGTGCCCCACGAAAGCTCCGCCTCGTAGTCCGCGCCGCGGCGGAAAACCTCCGCGCTTTCCTCCGCGCCCGCGCGCAGCACGAGGCTCTCGGGATCGAGCAGGAAAGGCGTGGTCGTGTTCTGCGCGACGAGCGCGGCGAGGCGCGCGCCGTTGCCCCAGCCGCCGCCGCCCGGATTGTAAACGGGCAGGCTGGCGAATTTCTCCGCGACCACCGCCACGGTCTGCGCCGGCTCGATGGCGAGCGTCGCTTCCGTGGCGCGCGGTTCCGTGAGCGTCACCCGCACCTGCCAGTCGGCGGCGAGGGCAAATTGCGCGGGCGTTTCCGCCGCGGCGCGGAGGGTGAGGGCAGCGACGAGAATGGCGAGTCGTTTAGTCATGAGAGGAGCCCGCGAAAGACGCGAAACGGCGCGAAAAGTGAAGCCCGCATTTCAGCGCACCGCCCGCCGAGCCCTGATTTCACTTGATGTCGCAGCCCGCTGCGCGCAAACACGGCGGCTTATGTCCGACGCCATTTCCTTTCAATCCGGCCTCGATAAATCCGTCGCTGGCCTCAAGACGCTCATCCAGAATCACTTGAAGTTCAGCCTCGCCCGCGACGCGCAGACCGCCTCGAAACGCGACTGGTGGCTGGCCACTTCCAAGGCCGTGCAGAGCGTCATTATCGAGCGCATGATCGCCACCCAGGGCGTGCATCACCGCCAGAATGTGAAGCGCGTGTACTACCTCTCGCTCGAGTTCCTGATGGGCCGGCTTTTTTCCAACAGCCTCTACAGCGCCGGCGTTTTCGAGGACATGGAGCACGCCCTCCACGAGCTGGGCTACGACGTGGAAATCCTCCGCCTCGAGGAATATGACATGGCCCTGGGCAACGGCGGCCTTGGCCGGCTCGCCGCGTGTTTCCTCGACTCGCTCGCCACGCTCGACCTCCCGGCCATCGGCTACGGCATCCATTACCAGTACGGTCTGTTCAAACAGGAGTTCCGCAACGGCCACCAGATCGAGCTGCCCGACGAGTGGATGAAATTCGGCACGCCATGGGAAATCATCCGCCCCGAGCACACCACCGAGGTCGAGGTCTATGGGCAGGTCGAAAACATTTTCGACGACCGCGGCAGCTACCTCCCGCATTGGGTCGGCGCGAAAAAACTCATCGGCATCCCGTACGACATCCCCATCCCCGGCTACGGCACCAACACCGTCAACTACCTGCGCCTCTGGGAGTGCAAGGCGAGCGCCGAGTTCGACTTCGAGGCCTTCAACCGCGGCGGCTACGCCGAGGCCGTCCACGAAAAAACCGCCAGCGAAACCATCTCGAAAGTCCTTTACCCAAACGACAACAACGACTCCGGCAAAGAGCTGCGTCTCGTCCAGCAGTACTTCCTCGTCGCCTGCTCGCTGCACGATATTTTCCGCCGCTTCCGCAAGGACAACGAGGCGTGGGAAGACTTCCCCGAAAAGGTCGTCGTGCAGCTCAACGACACCCATCCTGCCATCGCCATCGTCGAGCTGATGCGGCTCTTTCACGACATCCACGGCATGTCCTGGGAGAAAGCGTGGGGGCTGGTTTCGCGCACGTTTGCCTACACCAATCACACGCTCCTGCCTGAGGCGCTGGAGCGCTGGAGCGTCCCGCTTTTTCAGAAAGTGCTCCCGCGGCATCTGCAAATCATCCTCGAAATCAACAAGCGCTTTCTCGAACAGGTCGAGGCCGCCCACCCCGGCGACCAGGCGAAAAAGCGCGCCATGTCCATCATCGAGGAAGGCCACGTCCAGCACGTCCGCATGGCGAATCTTTCCGTCGTCGGCTGCTTCTCCGTCAATGGCGTCGCCGCGCTCCACACCCAGCTCATCAAGAGCGACCTCTTCCCCGAGTTCGACGCCTACTTCCCCGGCAAATTCAACAACAAGACCAACGGCATCACCCCGCGCCGCTGGCTGCTCGCGTGCAATCCGCGGCTCAGCGAACTCATCACCGGAAAAATCGGCGACGGCTGGCAGCGCGACCTCGACAAACTGCGCGGGCTGGAGCGTTTCGCCGACGACGCCCAGTTCCAGAGCGACTTCATGGGCGTGAAACACGCCAACAAGATCGACCTCGCCAAGCTCATCAAACAGCACACCGGCATCACCGTGAACCCCGCCGCGCTCTTCGACGTGCAGATCAAACGCCTCCACGAATACAAGCGCCAGCATCTCAACCTGCTCCACATCCTCGCGCTCTACCGCCGGCTTTTGCAAAATCCGGAGCTCGACATCGCGCCCCGCGTCTTCGTCTTCGCCGCCAAAGCCGCGCCCGGCTACGCCCTCGCGAAGTGCATCATCAAGGCCATCAATTCCGTCGCCGCCGTCATCAACGCCGACACCCGCATCCACGGCAAACTCAAGGTCGTCTTCATGCCCAACTACCGCGTCTCGCTCGCCCAGCGCATCGTCCCCGCGGCCGATCTTTCCGAGCAAATCTCCACCGCCGGCAAAGAGGCCAGCGGCACCGGCAACATGAAACTTTCCCTCAACGGCGCCCTCACCATCGGCACTCTCGACGGCGCCAATGTCGAGATCCTCGAAGAGGTCGGGCAGGACAACATCTTCATCTTCGGCATGACCGTCGGCGAGGTCACCGCGCTCCTGAAAAAAGGCTACAAACCCCACGACTTCTACGACGCCGACGAAGAACTCCGCGCCTGCGTCGATTGGGTCGGCAGCAACTACTTCACCCCCGACGAGCCCGGCTGCCTCAACCTCCTCAGCGACTCGCTCCTGCACCACGACCCCTACCTCTGCCTCGCCGACTTCCGCGCCTACAGCGACGCGCATGAGAAAGTCGATGCCGCCTTCCGCGACCGCCCCGCCTGGGCGCGCATGGCCATCCTCAACACCGCCCGCATGGGCAAATTCTCCAGCGACCGCACCATCGCCGAATACGCCCGCGACATCTGGAAGATTGAGCCGGTCAAGGTGTAGGTGAACTTTTCCTTGCCATATTCTATTTTCAGACAATACTGAAAATAAGAAATGAGCAAACCCGCCGCCAAAGACCACTCCGCCGAAGCCGCGCCACTCCACGCCGCACGGGATGAGTTCGTCACCCAATGGGGGGCCATCGGCAGCGCGTGGGGCATCAACCGGACGATGGCGCAAATCCACGCCCTGCTCATCATCACCCCGCGGGCACTGACGACTGACGAGGTCATGGACGAGCTGACCATCAGCCGCGGCAATGCCCACACCAACCTGCGCGAACTCACCGGCTGGGGCCTCGTCCGCAGCGTCATCCGCAAAGGCGAGCGCAAAGAGTATTTCGAGGCGGAGAAAGACGTTTGGAAAATGTTCTGCATCATCGTCCGCGAACGGAAACGCCGGGAAATCCGCCCCGCGATCAACGTCCTCAAGGACTGCATCGACCGCGCCAACGGCCTGAAATCCCCCGAGGCCGCCGCCTTCACCAAACAGACCAAGGCGCTCTGCGAGTTCATGGAAATGGCCGACGGTGTGCTCAGCAAGATCGTCCGCTCCGAGCAGAGCAGCATCGTCCCCTGGGCGCTGAAGTTTCTCAAATGACCACCCTCTTTTTGCCCACTACTTTCAACTAATCCTGAAAACACCAAAACAACAAAAATAAAAAGAACCGGCCATGAACTACATCGTCTGCACCTACGCCCTTTACCTCGCGATCAGCATCGCCCTTACCGTCTGGGTGGCGAAGACGCTCCACAAAAACGGCCGCCTCTTCCTCGTCGATGCCTTCCACGGCAACGAGCCGCTGGCCGATTCCATCAACCACCTGCTGCTCGTCGGCTTCTACCTCATCAATGTCGGCTACGTCACCCTCGCCCTGAAATACGGCGACAAAGCCGCCAGCGTGCAAGAGCTGCTCGAAGTCCTCAGCACAAAGATCGGCGCAGTGCTCCTCATCCTTGGCGCGATGCACTTCTTCAATCTCTACGTCTTCAACAAAATGCGGAAGCGCGCCCTCCTGCACAGCGCCCCGCCGCCGCTCCCGCCGGATGCGCGCACCCCCGTCGTCAGCTGATGTGGAAAGGGAACCCGCATGAACCGGCTCTTCATCCTCTATGACAGCGAGTGCAATTTCTGCCGCCGCTGCCGCGCGTGGCTCGGGCGGCAACCGGCGTTTGTGCCGCTCACATTCATCCCGCTGCAATCGCCCGAAGTGGCGTGGCGTTTTCCGGGCATCGGTCGGCTGCATCCTAAAAAGGAAATGGTCGTGGTCAGCGACGCGGGCGACGTGTGGCAGGGCGGCGGCGCGTGGGTCATGTGCCTGTGGGCGCTGTGCGAGTATCGCGCATGGGCGCAGCGTCTCGCGCATCCCGCACTGCTTCCGCTCGCGCGCCGCGCCTGCGAGCTGGTTTCCGAAAACCGCCACAAGCTCAGCCGCTGGCTCACCACCGCCGCGACGCCCGAGGAGTTGCGCGCGAAGCTCGACGCCCTGCCCCCCGCCGCCTGCGCCAGCGACGGCTACTGCGAACCGCGACCAGAGCGCAGTTTCATTGGCGCTGCGCGTGAACGCCGCTAACTCTCTTTCACCCTTTCCACATGCGCGCTCAACGTCTGCTCAACAGTCCTTGGTTTGCGATCACTGCCCCGGCAGCGGCGGGGCTGGGGTGCGTGGCGTTCATCGTGCGGGGGCTGAAAGACTATGACTGGAGCCTGTTCCTCGGCCTGCCGTTTGTGGTCAGCTTCCTGGCGGCGTTTTGCCATTCCTTCCGCCGCGAGGTAAAGCTGCACGCTGCCTTTCGCATGGCCGCGCTCAGCATGCTGTTAGTGGGCGCGGCGGTTCTTGTCGCCGCCATTGATGGTCTCATTTGTTTGCTGATGGCCCTCCCACTGGCCTTGGGCATCGGAGCCATTGGTGCTTTGGCCGGCTGGCAGACAGGCCGCGTGAAAAAAGCGGCCGGCCCCAAGCTGCCGCTGCTCGTGGTCGGCCTGCTGCCGCTCCTCGCCACGCTGGAGCACGCGACCAAACCGCCACCCGCATTGCGCATGGTGATGACGCGCGTGGTGATCGACGCACCGCCGTCGCGGGTGTGGCCGGCGGTCATCGCTTTTCCACAGATCACGGAGCCGCCGGGCGGCATCTTTCGCCTCGGCATCGCGTATCCGGTCGAGGCGCGCATCGAAGGCGCTGGAGTGGGAGCGATGCGGCATTGTGTTTTTTCGACGGGCAGTTTTGTTGAGCCGATCACCGCGTGGGAGGCTCCGTCGCGCCTCGCTTTTGCCGTGACGGCGCAGCCCGAGCCGATGCGGGAATTTTCCATCTACAAGCACATCGATGCGCCGCATTTGCATGGCTTCATGGTTTCGGAGCGCGGGCAATTCCGGCTGGTCGAGGCGCAAGGGCGGACGGTGTTGGAAGGGACGACGTGGTACCGGCACGACCTGGCACCGGGCTGGTATTGGGGGCCGATCACCGACACGATCATCCATCACATCCATGCACGCGTGCTCACTAACATCCGGCGAACCGTCGAAGCCCGCTAACGACTGATCGCAATGCCAGACCTCGGCAAAATGCTGTGCATGCTCGGCCTCGTGCTCACCGTGGCGGGCGCGGTTTTGTGGAAGACGGGCGGGCTCGGGCGGCTGCCGGGGGACATCTTGGTGCAGCGGGGCGGCACGACGTTTTATTTCCCGCTGGTGACGTGCCTGGTGGTGAGCGCGGTGCTCTCGGCGCTGGCGTGGCTTTTCCGCCGGTAGGGATGGCACTCCGTGCCGTCCGCGAACGTGATTGCGCCCCCACCGCCTCGCTGCGCTCGCC
>JANXWQ010000362.1 GCA_025351065.1 Chthoniobacter sp.
GCCCGCGGCCAGGGAGATCAGGGCCTGTCCCAGCATCTTGCCGCCGGGCGCCCCCGCGCCCGTGCCGATGCTCGCCAAGGAAACCGCCCCGCGCGACGAGGCCGCGCGCCCCGCCGCCGCGACGCCCGCGCCCGCCGCGACCGTTTCCTGGCAGCCACTCGTGCTCGATGAAACCGCCGGCAAAAAAGCCGAAAATCTCCAGCGCGCCCAGGCCGCGCTCGACACTGCGCTGCTCTCCGGCAAATGGCCCGACTACCTCGACCTCCTCGACCGCGCCCTCGCCACCGAGCTGAAAAAATCCGCCGGCCTCCGCGCGCCCGCCGACTACGAGCGCTTCCTCGGCAATCCGCTTTTTGCCAAAGCCCTCGTCCAGCGCACCCTGCTGCGCCAGCTTCCCAGCAGCGCCCTCGCCGCCGTCACCGCCGACACCGCGCACTCCGCTTTCGCGCAGTGGCTTTTCACCACGCCCGACGCGATGGAATCCCTGCTCCTCAGCCTCAAGCCCGAGGACGACGCCGCGCAGGCGCTCCACACCTGGGCCGTCCTCGCCAGCGAAGACCCGGAGGCGCGCACAAAATACCGCGAACTCGCCCTCGCCTGCGCCCTCGTTTTCGACAAGCCGTTCATGCCCGAGTGGAACGGCGAGCGGCTGCAAATCCCCGCCAGCCAGCGCTACGATTTCTACAAACAGCACAACGAAAAAGGCGACCTTGCCACCCACATCCACCGCCTGCCCGCCAGCGATCTCGTCTGGGTCGTGTGCGCGCCGGTGCCCGTCTCGGAGCTGGATTGGGCGCTGAAAAAAATGCATCTCAAGCAGAAAAACTGGGGCTCCGCGTACGACATGGTGAAGTACGACATGGAGAAAGCCGTGACCGGCAAAATGAAGAAGCCGTATGAGAGCTACACCTTCGCCGAGATTCTCGACAAAGGCGGCATCTGCGGCGACCGCTCCTACTTCGCCGCGAACACCGCACGCGCAGCCGGCATCCCCGCGGTCATTCTCGGCGGCGACGGCAAACGCGGCGCGCACGCGTGGATCGGCTACGAATCGGACGAAGGCGAGTGGTCGTTCACCGGCCGCATGGACGGCTACAGCGCCGGGCACGGCAGCGATGCACAGACGGGCAAAGGCGTGAGCGAGCAGGAATTCATCCGCCGCGGCGACAAGCGCGAGTCCTCCGCCACGGCGCTGTTGAAAGCGCACCGCTTCATCTGGCTCGCCGCACTCCATGGCACACTCAAGGACACCGCCGCCGCCGACACCGCACTCGCTTTCGCCCTGCAAGCCAGCCCGCACCTGCCCGCCGCGTGGGACGCGAAAATCGCCCTCTGGCGCAGCGTCCGCAAGGAAGCACCCGTCGAGGAATGGCGCGGGCTCGTCGCGCAAATGAAGCACGCCTTTGCCGACGACGCCGAGCAGCTCGCCACCGCCAAGACGCTCGAAGAAACCTACATTTTTCCCCGCCAGGACGCGAAGCTCTCGCTCCAAGAACTCAAACACGACACCAAGAAAATCGAGCAGCCGCGCGGCAAGGACGCGGGCAAGCCCGGCGACAGCGGCTTTCTCACCGACAGCCTCCGCCGCGAAGCCGCCCTGCTCAGCAAAGCCGGCACGCCCGACGGCATCCACACGCTCTACCGCCGCGCGCTCGAGGAGCACGCGAATGACGTGGCTGTTTTCAAGGCACTCGCCAACGACTACTTCACCGCCTTCGGCTCCGTGCCCGACGAGCAGCGCAAAGCCGTGCGCCAGATCGAGACGCAGTTCGAGCGCCGCGTGGATACCAAGGGCGGAGGCGATTACTTCGACGTGACCAGCGCCAACAGCGTCCGCAACCTCCTCATCACCATGTACCGCACTGCCGGCGACGAGCACCACGCCGCGATGCTCGAAAAAAAGAGTGGCAAAGTGGACGAGAAAGCCAAGCGCAACGCGCTGTAGGCCGGCGGATACTGCTCACTTTCTGTGAACGAAAGCTTTCATCCATCTTCGATTGAGCGTCCTAGGAAAAAATGGCTCGTGGGTTGGAAGTGGTTCTGGCCGCCGGTGATTCTCAATGGGTTCTATCACACGTTGCAGACATTCGATTTCAACTACACGGCTAACATTGAGCGAGTCTTCTCGATTCCCTACTTTGTCCTCGCCGCCATGATCGGTATGCGGCGCGGCAACCATGTCATGCTTTCCGATTTCCTATTTCTCGTCTTCGGCGACATCGTTATCGTTACCTTGCTTTGGCATTTGAATCCCCATGTTGGCTTGTGATGCATGCAGAATCACAGCGAGGCGATGCTGTTATTCCGCTTCCTACTCCCTCCGCACGCGCTTGCTCTTCTTAACCTCGGGCCGCGGATCGAGCGCGTCGCGCAAGTCTTTCATGTAGCCGGAGTTCACGCGGAAATAGACCCGCTCCATGTCCTCCTTTTTGTAGAACCCGCTTTTGTCCGCGGTTACGTAGCCGATGCTCATCAGTCCCTGCACGCAGTCTATGAGTTCGGCAATCGGGAGATCCGCGCAGCGTTCGATCAGGTCGCTGCCGATCGTGTCGCTACTGCCAAAGCCGAGCGCTTTGATGACCGAGATTTCGGTGCCGTCGAGGTTGATTTCTCTGCTGGCCATGAGGTTCTTGGAAGTGGGATTGCGACGGAAAATCAGGCGGAAAGGCGCTGCGCGACATCCTGCTGAACCCACGTCCAGAGCTGTTCGAGCGTTGCTTTCACGTCTGCTTTGATCGTCGCGAGTTCCGCTGCTGTAAAGGGCTTCCCGGCCTCTGGTGCGCGGCGGGCAAAGAGGTAGAACTTGATTTTCGGCTCCGTGCCAGACGGGCGTACGGCGATGCGGCGGCCATCGGCGAGGTCGATCATCAGCATCTTTTCCTTGGGGATGGTGTCGCCCTCCACGTCGGTGAAAGTATCGGTCGCAAAGTTGCGGGTGCCGCTGACTGCGCTGCCGTCGGCCACGGGCGGCGGCTGCGCGGCGTAGGACTCGACGAGCCGCTGGATTTTCGCCGCGCCGTCCGCGCCCTCGAAAGTCAGCGAGCCGTTTTTTTCCAAATAGAAACCGTAGGCCGCATAGACCTCGTCGAGCAACGCGAGGAGTGTGAGCCCGCGCGATTTTGCATACGCCGCCACCTCGGCGAAGACGACCGCCGCGCCGTTGCCGTCCTTGTCGCGGACGAAATCCGCGGCGCTGTAGCCGTAGCTCTCTTCGCCGCCGCAGACGTAGTAGCTCGACTGCGCGAGCCGCAGCGCGCGCGTCTCGGGCTCGGGCAGCGTGCGATATTTCGCACGCACTTCGGAGGGCAGCGCGGCTTCGTATTTGCCGAGCTTTTCGCCGATGTATTTGAAACCCGTGAGCGTCTCGACGCAGCGCATCCCGTGCTTCGCCGCGATGGCCTTTTGCAAATCGGTCGTCACGAAAGTTTTCACGATCACGCAGCGCGCGGCGTTGGCCGGCGTGATGACGCCCTGCTCGATGAGCTTGTTCACGCGGTAGTACGCCATGAGCGAACCGATTTGGTTGCCGGTCAGCAATTCGAGCTGTCCGGCGGCATTGCGCACGGCCACGCCCATGCGGTCGCAATCCGGATCGGTGGCGATCACGAGATCCGCGCCGTCTTTGTCAGCGAGTTGCATGGCCATCGCCAGCGCCTCCGCGTTTTCAGGGTTCGGTGATTTCACGGTGGGGAAACGCCCGTCGGCGACTTCCTGCGCGGGCACCGTCGTGTAGCGCAAGCCGAGCCGGTCGAGCATCGGCTTGGTGATCGTGCCGCCGACCCCGTGGATCGACGTGAAGACAATGCGCAGCCCGCTCTGCGCAGCGGCGGCAACCATCGGGCGGTCGAGGATGAGCGTCTCCAGCCGCGCCATGTAGGCATCGTCATTCGCCGCACCAAGCACCGTGCGCGTCCCCTGCTCCGCCGCGGGCAAAGGCGTGTACACATCGGACTCGATGGCGTTCACCTTCGCGATGATCCCGCCCGCGTGCGGCTCCACGACCTGCGCGCCGTCGTTGAAATAAACCTTGCAGCCATTGTCATGCGGCGGGTTGTGGCTGGCCGTGATGACGATGCCCGCATGCGCGCCTTCATGCCGCACGCTGAACGACAACTGCGGCGTCGAGCGCGGCCCCTCGAAGATGCACACATCGCAACCGTTCTCCGTCCCGACCCGCGCCACCAGCTCCGTGAAGTCGCGCGAAAAATGCCGCGTGTCATTTGCGACCGCGATCTTTGGCCGCCCCGGCAGCCCGCTCTGCGCAAACCACTCGCGCACGTAGGCCACCAGCCCCTGCGTGGCGCGGCTGATGTTGTAGAAATTCATCGCATTCGTGCCCACGCACGGGCGCTCCGGGCGGCCGAGCGGCTGCGGCGCACCGCGCTCGGCAGCAGTCACGATTTTCCCAATCGTCCGCCCGCGCAGCCCGCCGGTACCAAAGGCGAGCGTCCGGTAAAAGCGGTCGTTAAGCTCATCCCACGCGCCCTTTTCCACCAGCTCGGCGATGCTCGCAGAAACCACCGGCTCCGTGCTGCGCTCGATCATCTGCGCGATGTTGCGCGCGCTGCTTTCGAGAAGCTGACCGGCGCTGACGGCCTGCTGAATACGGGTGCTGATGTCGCTCATATCCCCGCACTCTAAAAGCCCGCGCGGAAATTCGGGAAGCGTCTTCTTCGCAAGGATCGCGGGCACCGCCCGCCCGGCTCAGCCGAGCAGTTCCGCGACCAGCGCTTTTTCTTCCGTCAGCTCGGCGATGGTGGCGTTGATGCGCGCGCGGCTGAAGTCGCCGATGGGCACCGACTGCACGATCTCCCAGCCTCCGTCGGCACTCGTGCGAATGGGGAAGGAGGTGATGAGTCCGGGCGCGATGTCGTAGTCGCCGGTGGAGCAGACGGCGACGCTGTACCAGTCGCCTTCGCGCGTCGGCGTGGTCAGCGAGCGCACGGTATCGGCCACGGCATTGGCCGCGCTCGCGGCGCTGGAAAGGCCGCGCGCCTTGATGATCGCCGCGCCGCGCTGCTGCACGGTCGCGATGAAGTCGCCTTGCAGCCACGCGGTGTCGGCGATGACCTCGGCGGCGGGGCGTCCGTCGATGCGAGCGTTGTAAAAGTCGGGGTACTGCGTGGCCGAATGGTTGCCCCAAATGGCGAGGTTCGTGACGCTCGTCACGTCCACGCCCGCCTTGAGCGCGAGCTGGGATTTGGCGCGGTTTTCGTCGAGCCGCGTCATTGCGAACCAGCGCTCGGCGGGGATGCCTCGGGCGTTATTCATGGCGATGAGGCAGTTCGTATTGCACGGATTTCCCACGACCAGCACGCGCACATCCGCTGCCGCGTTTTTCTCGATGGCCTTGCCCTGCCCGATGAAAATCTTCCCGTTGATGCCGAGCAGATCCTTCCGCTCCATGCCCGCCTTGCGCGGCACGCTGCCCACGAGCAGCGCCCAGTTCACGTCCGCGAAACCTTCGTCCAGCGAGGCCGTGGCGACGATCCCTTTGAGCAGCGGAAAAGCGCAGTCCTGCAATTCCATGACCACACCGCCGAGCGCGGGCAGCGCGGGCTCGATCTCGATGAGGTGCAAAATGACCGGCTGCTCCGGCCCGAACATCGCGCCCGAGGCGATGCGGAAAAGCAGCGAGTAACCGATCTGGCCGGCGGCTCCGGTGATGGCGATGCGAATGGGAGTTTTCATATGGGAGAGATGTTGGGTGGGTTGGAAATTTGGGAGCGGGAGATTCCACAAATGCACGCAGGCGGCGCAATGCTTTATTCGCCGCGCGCGTCGAGCGCGCGACAGCGGGTAGGGATGGCACTCCGTG
>JANXWQ010000385.1 GCA_025351065.1 Chthoniobacter sp.
AACAAGCCGTCGACCCGACCCAGCCTTCCACCGGTGCTCTCGTTTCATGCGTGCATGCTACCAACATCCCCCGGCGCGCGCGAACGCCGCCGATTTCGCCTCGCGGGAGGCCGCAGCGCTCTTGCGCGCGCGATCGAGGCCACTACAATCGGCGGCGCGTCGTCGGGCGACGGCGCGCAAAGATGGCCGAGGGGGGCGGGGCGATGCGGACGCTGGTGAGCGGCGCGCCCCGCAGCGGACTCACGTCGGTGGCGCGGACGCTGTTCATGCTGAGGCTCACGAGCGGCAGGCCGGCGAGCGGCGAGAGGTCGATGACTTTGGTGCCGTCGAGGTCGAGGCGGGTGATTTTCAGCCCGTGCAGCGGCGTGAGATCGGTGAGTTTGGTGAAGCCGACATTGAGCGCACTGAGCGAAAGTTTTTCGACCCCCGCGAGGCTGTCGATGACGGCGGACTCGAGCTTGAGTTCCGTGATGGGCAGCCCCTGGAGCTTGCCGAGGTCGGTGACTTGCAGCCGGCTCAGGTCGAGCAGGAAACCGCCCGGCACGCGGCTCAGCCGGCTGTCATTCCAGCCGGACTGGACGCTGTATTCCTTGATGCGTGCGCGGATGGCGGGCTCGGCGCTGTCGCCCACTTGGCCGAGCCGTGCGGCGAGCGGCCCGGCTTCGATGCGGCGGTTCTGCGCGTAGAGCTGGTCGAGGAGCCGCGTCTGGATTTCGGCTTTCAGCGGCTCGCCGCCGCCGTTGTCGGCGAGGAGCTGGGTGCAAAGGGCGAGGTTTTTCTGCGCGGCCTCGTCGCCTCGCCGGAGCTGGAGGACGCGCCGGTATTCGGTCGCGGCGGTGCTGAGCTTTTGCGCGGCTTCGAGCGTGTGGGCGCGGAAAAGGTGGTAGTCCGCATTGTCCGGCGCGAGCTGCAGGGCGAAGTCGATCTTGCTGACCGCGTCGTCGAGCCTGCCTTCGTTGACGAGGTTCTGCGCCTGCGCCTGAAAAGTGGGGGCGGTGCCGCGGAGCTGCGTGAGCGCGGCGGCCATCTGGCGCTGGGAGAGAAAGACGGTCACGCCAAACGCATTGATGAGCACAAAGAAAACGGCGGCGCAGGCGGCGAGCGCCTGGTTGCGCTGCACGAGCAGCCAGAGCTGCCGCCCGAGGCCCGCGTGCTCGGCGCTGGTGGCAAAGCCGCCTTGGTACGCGGCGAGGTCGGCCTGGAACTCCTCGACCGTCTGGTAGCGGTCCTCACTGCGCAGCGCGAGCGCCTTCATGGTGATGGCGTTGAGCGCCTCGGGCACGCGCCCGCCGGGCAGGTGCGGCTTGCCTTTCGCCGCCTTGGCGGGCGCGCTTTTTGCGGCCGACGCGCCGCTTTTTACCGTGCCGAGCACGCGCTGCATGGGCGGGATCGGGCGCGCGGTTTTCACCTGCTCCAGAATCTCGTCGGCCGTGCCGCCGTCGAAGGCAAACTCGAGCGTGAGAATTGTGTAGAGGATGCAGCCGAGCGCGAAGACATCGCTCCGCGCATCCAGCGCCTCGACCTCGCCGCGCGCCTGCTCGGGCGACATAAATCCGGGCGTGCCCATGATCGCACCGCTCAGCGTGGCGAAAGGATTCGCGCCGCCGCGCGGGAGCCGGATCATCGTGGATTTCACCTCCACCTCGCGCTTCGCGCCGCTTTCTTTGGGCGCGACGGGCGGCACGAGTTTGGCGATGCCCCAGTCCATGACGAGCACTTCGCCGTAGCGCGCGATCATCACGTTCTCGGGCTTGAGGTCGCGGTGGATCACGCCCTTGCTGTGGGCAAAGGCGAGGGCGTCGCACACTTTTTGGAAAACGGTGAGCAGCTCGGTGAGCGGATATTTTCGCACCGTCTCGGCCACTCCCTGGCCGAGGAGCTGGAGGATTTTCAGGAGCGTGATGCCCTTCACCAGCTTCATCGTGTAGAAAGGTTTCCCGTTGGCATCGAGCCCCAGCTCATGCACGGGCACGATGTTCGGGTGCTCGAGCTGGCCGGTGATCTGCGCCTCCTCGATGAAGCGCCGCAGGTCGTCCGGCTCGCCCTCGGTGAGCATCATTTTCATCGCCACCGAGCGGCGGATGGTGGCCTCGCGCGCATCGTGGATCGCGCCCATGCCGCCCTGCGCGATCATCGGGCCGACGTCGTATTTTTGGCCGCGGAGAAACTCAGCCGGCAGCACCTGCGCGAGCGCCGCGGAAGGCGCGGTGCTTTCGCGCAGCGGACGCGGAATCTCGAGCGTGAGCACGCCGAGCTGAGCGCGCACGCCGGGCGGGAGCAGCGTCAGCTCGGTGATGGGTTCGCCGTTGATGAGAGTGCCGTTGCTCGAGCCGAGGTCTTCGAGAAAAGCCTGCGCCTCCTCGACCACGAGCCGCGCGTGCTTCCGCGAAACGAGGTCGCCGCTGACGTGCAAATCCGACTCGTGCCAGCGCCCGATGATGTACGCGCCGGGCGCGAGCTGGCGGCGAAGCACTTCTTCGCCGTCGCGCATGAATAAGACCTCTGTTTCAACCGCAGCCATAACCAAGTGCGAGGAGACGCCCGCCGCCCGGCGAATGTCAAGCCTCTATCTGTCCCGGAATTCCCGCCCCGCCGCTGGCATGCAACGTGGTTCTCTCGCTAACGAGAACGCATGTTACACCCATCCAACCCGCCCAATCCGCGTCCCGGCGCCCCGGCCCCGGCCCAGCCCAATGTGCGGCCCAACATCGCCACCGTCTCCCGCCCTGCGGCGCCGCCGGCCGCGCAGACGCTCTCGCTGGATGCCGTGATTACCACGATGGTGAATGCCGCGGAAGGCGTGTCGGATTTGCTCTTCGTGGTCGGCCGCCCACCGCAGATCGAGGTCTATGGAAAACTGCGCGGCGTGGACGTCGAGGGGCTCTACCCCACGCTCCAGCCGGCGCATGTGGAGGCCATCGCGCTGAAGATGATGGGCACGGTCGAGCGGCTGGCCTCGGATTTGAAAAACAACGGCTCCTGCGACACCAGCTACGCCGTACCGAACCTCGCGCGCTTTCGCGTGAACATTTTCAAAAACAACGGCAACCACGCCATCGTCATGCGGAAACTCAGCACGCAGATCCCGACGTGCGATGGGCTGAAGCTGCCGCCGATTTTCAAGGAGATCATCAAGGAAAAAACCGGCATCGTTTTCGTCACCGGCGCGACCGGCAGCGGCAAGACGACCACGCTCGCGGCCATGCTCAATGAGCTGAACCAGCAGTCGGAAATCCACATGGTCACGCTCGAGGATCCGATCGAATTTTTGCACCCGCACCTCAAGGCGACCTTCAGCCAGCGCGAGCTGGGCAAGGATTTCTCCGACTTCTCCACCGGCCTGCGCGCGGCGCTGCGGCAGGCGCCGAAGGTCATCCTCGTCGGCGAAATTCGCGACCGGGAAACCATGGAAATCGCGCTGACCGCGGCCGAGACGGGGCACATCGTTTTTTCCACGCTGCACACCATCAGCGCCGCGCAGTCGGTGAACCGGGTGATCGGCATGTTCACCAACGAGGAGCAGGTGCAAATCCGCCAGCGCCTCGCCGACACCCTGCGCTACGTCATCAGCCAGCGGCTCGCGCCCAAGGTGGGCGGCGGACGGCTGATGGTTTCGGAAATCATGGGCAGCGGCCTGCGCACGCGGGAGGCGATCCTGCTGGGGGAAAACGACCTGCGTGATTTCCACGACATCATCGAGAGCAACTACCAGTACGGCTGGCACAGCTTTGAGCAGTCGCTGCTGAAACATTTCCGCGAAAACCGCATCACCGAGGAGACGGCCATGCTCTACAGCGTGAACAAACCCGCCATGCGCAAGGCGCTCGACGTCGCGAAAAAATCCATGGCCCCCGAGGACGACACGCCCTCCGGCTTCCGCCTGAACCTCGAAGCCCTGCACCACGGGTCGGGGACGAAGGCGCCGATGTAGTTGGGTTGTGGGTCCAGCGGTAGAGCAGCTCGTTTTACATCAAAGAAAACGGGGGACTTCCCCGCTCCATTTTTCGATGATGGCTCAATTTGAAGGCGTGGCGGTTATGTTTTAACGCAGAGACGCAAAGGCGCAGAGATCGCAGAGAGGATTCCGTAACCAAACCTCTGCGTCCTCTGCGCC
>JANXWQ010000409.1 GCA_025351065.1 Chthoniobacter sp.
ATCGGCGCGCCCTGCGTCACGGGAAAACATTTCACCGTCTCCTTGTCGCCCGAGTTCGTCTCGACGGTCACAGTGATCCCCGACTCGCCCGCCTGCGCGGAGAGATCCTTGTCGTCAATCTTGATGAACAGCCGCTTGCCCGCGTCCAGCTTCTCCGCCTCCTGCGCGGTCGGATCGATCGAAGTGCCCACATTCTTGAACGCATCAATCGCGTTCGCATACCGGCCGAGTTTGAAGTGCGCCTGGCCGATGTAAAAATACGCGTCGTTCGAATACGGCGTGCCGGGGTGCAGCTTGATCACCTTCCGCAATTCGCCAAACGCCTCCTCGAATTTTCCCATCTCGAAAAAGCACACGCCCACCTGCAGGCTCGCATCGCCGCGCTGATCCTCGTCCTTGTTGTCCTCCACCTCCACGCGGCGGAACTGATCCAGCGCGAGGTCAAATTTCTTCTCCTTCAGAAACTGCTTCCCCATCTTCAGCCGCGCGAGAAAACGCCAGCGCGAAACCGGGTAGCGGTCCATCACCGCCTTGTAGAGATCCATCGCCGCCTGCAGTTCTCCCGCCTCAAATCGCGCATCGCCCGCATCGAGCAGCGCCTTCGCCTTTTTGTCGTCCACGAGCGAGGCGGCGCCGCCGGCAGCCGGTGCCTGTGAGAACGCAGCCGGTGTGCCGCAGAGCGCCAGTACACACATGCCTGCGACGATCATTTTCTTCAAAATTTTGTTCATGGGTTCGAGTGTCAAAACGTGACCGTGACAGGCGTGAAACCTTAGCCGCGACCGCCGTCGCACTCGCCCCTGGGCACCGTGGGCAGCCCAATTCCCGATTTCGACCCGCGAGACGAGGAGCTTATTTCGCTTCTCTCGATGATCGCCAGCGCTTCGTGCTCGGAAATTTTTGCGGCGACGGTCTTCGGATCCTGGATGCAGCGGAAGGCGAGAAACAGCTTGCCGCCACGTGCCGCAATCCAGACGCGCGTTTGCAAAACGGAGGGCTACGTCTCGTGGGTATAGTCGCAAAATGCGGCATCTCGCAAAAGTCTCAAAGCGTCTTCACCGTCGGAACTCAACCAAGGGTGCCACCGCTCGTGCGTCTCCTTTTCCCCGCCGGCCCCGCGCTCATCCCGCTCACTCTCGCCGTGGATGCCCAGAGCGCGATCGCCGTCGAAGATCTCGGGCAGCCGGTGGTGCGGCACACGCTCGGAATGCGCTGCGTGACGCTGGAGGCGGGCAGGTGAAGGTCTGGTTCGATGATTTGCAATCCACCGCAGCGAAACCGTAACCAGCCCATCCCATGAAATCTCCAGCCCTTCTTGTTTTCCATCTGTGCGCGCTCGCCATCGCAGCGATGGCCTTTGCCGCCGAAACACCGAAGACGATCCCCGCCGGTTCCAGCGGGGTCTCTCCTTCCGGAAAACCGGAACCGGCGGTGAAGGTGCGCGTCTTGGAAGGACACAGCGGCTCGGTGCTGGCGGTCGCTTTTTCGCCGGACGGAAAAATGCTGCTCACCGGCAGCCGCGACAGGACGATCAAGCTTTGGGATCCGCGTTCGGGCGAATTGAAACGGACGCTGACTGAGCACACGGCGGATGTGTATGGGCTCGCGTTTTCGCCGGATGGCGAACTGCTGGCAAGTGCGAGCGGGGACAGGACGATCCGCCTGTGGGACGCGCGCACTTTCACGACGAAGAACGTGCTGGAAGGACACACGGGGATCGTCCGCGCGGTCGCGTTTTCGCCCGATGGCCGGAAGCTCGTGAGCGTGAGCGTGGACCTGACCGTGCGGCTGTGGGATGTGGCCTCTGGTCGGCTCGAAAAATCTCTCACCGGGCACACGGCGCGGGTGAAGTCGGCCTCGTGGTCGCCTGATGGCAAGACCATCGCCACCGCGAGCAGCGACCAAACCATCCGGCTGTGGGACGCGCTCACGGGCGAGCCGAAGGCGGTGCTGGAAGGGCACACCGGCGATATCGAGGAGGTGACGTATTCGCCCGATGGAAAGACGCTCGCGAGCAGCAGCAACGACACGACGATCCGCCTTTGGGATGCCGCGACGGGCAAAGTCACGCGCACCCTCGAAGGGCACACGGCGGAGGTGGATTCGGTCGCATTTTCGCCGAATGGGAAAATGATCATCAGCGGGAGCAAGGACATGCTCGTCAAACTCTGGGACGCGCAGACCGCGAACTTAAGCCGCACGCTGACCGGCCACACGGGCCGGATCGAATCGCTCACCTTTTCCCCGGATGGCGGGACGCTGGCGACGGGCGGCGGCGGCGACACGACGGTCCGGCTGTGGGCCATCGCGAGCTTCGTGCCGTCCACGGGAAAGCCGGACGTGCTCGCGGCGATCGCCGATCAGCCCGGCCTGCCGCGCGTGCTGCTCATCGGTGACTCCATTTCGATCGGCTACACGCTGCCTGTCCGCGCACTGCTGAAGGCCAAGGCGAACATCCACCGCATCCCGACGAACGGCGGCCCGACGAAGACCGGGGCGGCCAATATCGAGGAGTGGCTGGGCAGCGGAAAGTGGGACGTGATCCATTTCAATTTCGGCATCCACGACCGCGCGACACCGCTCGCGGATTACGAGCAGCGACTCGAGACCCTCATCACCCGCATGAAGGCCACCGGCGCCAGGCTCATCTGGGCGACCACCACACCCGTGCCCACGGAGACGGGGTACGGCCCGGCCGCGACGCAGGCGATCATCGAGAGGAACGAAGCCGCCGCTCGCCTGATGACGAAGCACGGTATCGCCGTGGACGATCTCTTCACATTCATCACGCCACACGTCGCCAAGGCGCAGCTTCCAAAAGACGTCCACTTCAATGGCGTGGGATACGGTTTGCTTGGTGGCAAAGTGGCGGAATGCATCGAGGCCACGCTCAAGCCGCGATGAGGTCGCAGCCAGGTGCAAAACTCCAACTCCACAAACGACCATGAAAAAGACGGACCAGCCGAATCACAAATCGCAGCAGGCATGTTCGGACATCTCCAGGCGTCATTTCTTGGGAACAGCAACGCGCGCATTTAGTTTGGCCCGCGCGGGCAGCTTACTGGCCCCCGCCATAGGGGCAGGGCTTCTGGTAACGACTGCCAGCAGCCGCGCCGAGGACGATGGGGTGCGCGACATTGGTTCGCGGCTGGAACTGTTTGTGGATCGCTGGCTGGTCCATGATCTGCAAGGCGTCGCGTTCCAGTTGCACACGCCGCAGCTTGCGCCGCCGGTGAATCCGGCGCGCCCGCAGGGAGATTATGCCACGGTGCTGCGCGACGGGGATCGCTTTCAATTCTACTATCGCGGCGACAAAGATCCAAAGGTTGGTTGGGAGACTCACGGGTGGGAGGTCTATCACGAAGGCGAAGTTACGCTGGTTGCGGAGAGCAAGGATGCCATTCACTGGACGCTGCCGAAGCTCGGGCTTTTCGAGCACCCAAGTTTTCCAGAGGGCAACATCATGCTCATGGATGAGTTTCTCGTGAACCACAACTTCACACCATTCATTGACACGAAGCCCAGCACGCCGCCCGACCAGAAATACAAGGCGCTCGGCGGCCTCGCATATCAACCTACCCCGAGGTATCAGGAAATCCGCGCGCGCCGTGGGCCGGGCGGGCTGAAGGCGTTCGTCTCACCCGACGGCATTCATTGGAAGAAGCTCCAGGAGCAAGCCGTCATACCGGACGACTGGGGCAAGTATTTCGACTCGCAGAACTATGCCTTCTGGAGCGAGAGCGAGCAATGCTACGTGTGTTACTTCCGCCGCTTCGTCAAAGGCTGGCGCGGCATCGCCCGCACCACGTCGCAGGATTTCATCCACTGGACAGATTTCGTCGAGATGGAGGCGAACCTCCCGCGCGAGCACCTTTACACGAGCTGCACGCAACCTTACTTCCGTGCGCCGCACCTTTACGTGTCCACGCCCACGCGGTTCATGGATCAGCGCGGCGCGGCCACCGACATCCTATTCATGACCACACGCGGCGGCGCGAAATATGACCGCACCTTCACGCAGGCCTTCATCCGCCCCGGCCTCAGCAAGGATAAGTGGGGGAACCGCGCGAACTATGCCGCCATCGGCATCCATCAGACTAGCGCTACTGAGATGTCCCTCTTCCTCACCGGCGGACGTCGTTACACGCTGCGACTCGATGGCTTCGCTTCCATCAATGCCCCGCTCAGTGGCGGCGAACTTATCACGAAGCTGTTCAAGTTCACCGGCGGAAAACTGGAGATCAATTACTCCACCAGTGCCGCCGGCAGGGTGCGCGTGGAACTGCAGGATGCGGATGGCAAGGCGCTGCCGGGCTTCGCGCTCGATGACTGCCTGCCGATTTACGGCGACGACATCGCGCGCTTCGTGCAATGGAAAGACGGCGATGATGTGAGCGCATTCGCCGGCAAACCCGTCCGCCTGCGTTTCGCGATGGAGGACGCCGATCTCTTCTCGCTGCGCTTTCAAAAGTAGTCCTGGCTTTGAAAGCATCCCGCCTCCGATCTTATCGCTTTGCGACGGCGTTCGCTAAGAATATGACGCTGCGCGGGTGAGGCAACCGCCCGTTGCCCTCCGTCTCCTCCATGTTCCTCTCAAAGGTAGAGACTCCTCCTATATGACGATTGCCAACTTCTGCGCCGCCCGCCTTCCAGCGACACTTATCAGCCCATTGTCGGACGGCGCTGCAGCGTCTGACGCCCTTAAGTGACATGCCGCGCGAAGAGCGGACCCTGTATAGCGCCGGGGATCTCGCATGGCAGCGCAAGACCCTCGAAGAGGCGCTCGCTCTTACCAAGGCCGACCCGCAGGTGCAGGAACGCCTGGGCCAGGTCATGCGGCACTTCCGCGCTCACGAGCTATTCGCCCTGGCCACGCACACGCCCGATCAGTTGGATCGCGCCGCGAGAGGGCCGGGCGTCAATGGCCCGCAACTGGCTTACTACGTCCGTTGCCTCTGGCAACGCCGGATCGAAGGAATGAAATTGCTCGGCAGGCGTTTTGAAAACCTCGCGAGCACCGCCGTGATCCGCGTAAACAGCGGCAAGATCGCCGCCGATGGCTCGTGGGACGCCGAGCGCACGCAGCCGCTCAGCGAGGCCGAGCCGGCGGTGTATGCGCTCGAATGGAAACAGCCGCAGACCCTACGCGGACTTGCGCTGAAGGAAATTGACGGCGCGGTGACCG
>JANXWQ010000467.1 GCA_025351065.1 Chthoniobacter sp.
ACGCTCACCCTCCAAACCGTCACCGAAACCACGACCGTCCCCCTCACCGAAATCGCCGCCGAAAAAACCTCCACCCTTTCGCTCATGCCCGAAGGCCTCCTCGACGCCCTCGGCGAAGAAAACGCCCGCCACCTCCTCGCCTTCCTCATGAACAAAAACCTTCCCGCCGCGCCCGCGGACGGAAAGTGAGCCCTGCGGCAGAAACGGGCGGAGGGCAGCCTTGCCGTCGGCGCGCTGCCGTTCGGGCCGGACGCCATTTGTGGCAGATGCTCTGCTTACGGTTGCATGAGCCGCCAGCCCCAGAACGCGAGGTGGGCGAGCACGATGAGCCAGAAAATGATTTGATATGAGCGCTTGCGGGTCTTGTGGCGGAAGACGCGCTGGGCCACGAGCGCACCGGGCCAGCCGCCCGCGGCTTCGAGCGCGTGCAGCGTCGCCTCGGCAATGCGGAACACGCCGTCCTGCGCTTTCATTTTGTCCGCGGCGTAGGCCAGCGCAGTCACGGCGCTGGCGGAGAAATAGACGATGGCGATCCATGGCGGCAGCGCGTGCGCGAGCGTGGCGGCGAGCACGGCGAGCAGGAAGGCGGCGGGAAAAAGCAGTCCCGCGTGCGTGATGAAAAAGCGGGGCGAGGAGCCGGTGATTTCGGCCCGGAGCGCGCGCGGACGGCCTTGCCCGTCAGCGCCGAGTTCGTAGGAAACGGTCTCGCCGCCGACCGGGCGCGGATGGCCCGGAGGCAGGGCGCGGATGTGGAGAAAGACATCCTTGGTGTTGCCCTTCGGCGTGATGAAACCGAAGCCTTTGTCGTCGTTCCAAGTGGTGAGGATGCCCTGCAAGCGCATGGTGAGGCCGGGTTAGCGGCGTGTTGATTTGGCAGAATCCGCGGGCGGTTTTTTCGCCGTGGCGGGAGATGTGAGGCGGAGTTTCAACGGGAGCAGGGCGTGGGTGGTAGCGCCGTTGCTGTCGGCGATGAGGAGGAGGCTGCGGGTGCCGTCGGCGAGCTTGGGGCCGAGGGCGAGGCCCTCGAAATTGGTGAAGCCGGTGGTCTGGTCGAGGAGCAGGATTTTGCGCGCGGCGGTGATGTCCGCGCCGGCCAGCGCGGGAATGCGCGTGGTGTCGGTGGCGTTTTGAAAATCGGCGAGGAAGAGCCGCACATGCAGCCCGCCCGCGCCGAAGCCGCGTTCGAGCACGATGAGCCCGCCGTCCGGCAGCGCGCACAAATCCGAGACGCCGCTGCCGGCCCCGTGAAAGCGGAACGCCGCGGGCTCGGTGCGCCACGCGAATTGCGCGACGGGGCGGAATTGCGCGTCGAGCCGTTGCAGCCGCACGACCGAGCCGGCCGAGGCGCTGGCGAGCGGGCCGTCGGGCGTGAGCGTCTCCTCGTTGGCGATCCAAAACTGCTTCGTCGTGTCGCTCCAGGTGATGGATTCGAGGCTGAGGTTTTTGCGCGCCTGCGCGAAAATCGGCGGCACCGGCAGCCGCTCCGCGCGCGCCTGGCCGGGTCTGAAACGCAGCACGGCGGGGCCGCGTTCCGCGCTGATGTAGAAAGTCTGCGCGGCGGCGACGTAGGTCACACCCTCGAAGTCGCTCGCGTCCGTCGGCACCGGCATCGGCACGCCGATTTCCCCGCGCACGATGCGCCCGGTGGCGGGGTCGATTTGCAGCGTGAGCGGCACGAGCGCGTTCGCGTGGTCGGACACGGCGACGAAAGAATCGCCGCCCGTCCACACCAGCCCGCTCAAGTCCGTCACTTCGTCGTTCTCCAGCGCAAAGCCGTCCTGCCCCTCCACCCTTTCCACCACCACGCGCTGCGCGACGGCGGCGTGGACGAGGAAAAAACCGGCGCTGATGGCGATGCAGATTTTGGCAAACACGGCGCTGAGTTAGCCGCTCACCCTCAGCGAGACCAGCCCCGCGTTTTACGCCCCGTACACGGCCACCGGAGCGCCGAGCACTTCCATTTTCGGCTGGATGCCGAGGCCGGGCGCGGGCGAGGCGGACATGCGGCCCTCGACGCGCTGCGGGGCGCCGTGGGCGATGCTGGTGGTGACGTAGCTGTTGAAGTCGGTGCTGGAGAAAAGCAGCTCGGTGGGCGTGCTGTGCGCGAGGTGCGCGATGGCGGCGGTGACGATGTCGCCGCCCCAGGTGTCCTCCAGCGTCATGGCGAGGCCGAGCGCCACGCAGAGGTCGCGCGCCTGCCGCGTTTTGGTAAGGCCGCCGAGCTTGCTGATTTTCAAATTCACCACGTCCATCGCGAGGTCGGCGTGGCCGCGCAGGAGCGTGTCGAGGCCGTCCACGGACTCGTCGAGCACAAAGGG
>JANXWQ010000468.1 GCA_025351065.1 Chthoniobacter sp.
CCCACACGATGCCCACGGCCTGCACCACCCGCGGCCCGCTGGCAAACTCCCGCGCCAGTTCCCGCGCCGCGTGCCCGTGATGCCGCAGCGTGTGCAGCGAAAAAAACGCGAGCGCACACAACAGCCAGCAGCCCGCCGTGCTCGGCCGCCACAGCAATGCGAGCCCGCCGAGGATCATCAGCCCGAGCGGCCACCCCGCGTCCACCGGCCAGCGATCCGCCGTGAAAATCCCGAGCACCGCGCACCCCGCCAGCGCGATAAACGGTTGGCGCGGTCGCGGTTCCCAAAAAGTCATGGGCGCGAAATTTCTACCAAACGCCGCCGCCTACTTCCCGAGCGCCTTGCGCAGTTGGTGGAGCGTGACCGCGCCGATTTTTTGCAGGCTCTCGGGGGCGATGCGGTCGAGCTTGTCGTCGGCGGTGTGCCAGGCGGGGTAGTCGAAGTCGATAAGGTCGATGGTGGGGATGCGCGCCGTGCGGGTGAGCGGCACATGGTCGTCGAGGATGAGGCTCTCGTGCCGCCCGAAATGCTGGCCGAGGCTGAGCGCGGCGGCGGAGGCGAGGACTTCGCGGGTGAGGTCGGCGGGGGAGTCGGGGGAAAGGGTGATGGTGAGATCGCGGTCGCCGATCATGTCCCAGAGGATGCCGAATTTGAACTGCGCGGCGCGACCGCTTTCGCGGAGATTGCGGGCGTAGTAGCGGCTGCCGAAAAGGCCGTCGGGCTTGGGATCATCGGGGTCGGTGAATCCTACGAACGCCTCCTCGCCGTCGAAAAAAACCAGCTCGATTTTTGCCGCCAGCGCGGGGTCGAGCGCGAGGACGCGCGCCAGCTCGAGGAGCGCGCCGGTGCTGGATGCGCCGTCGCTCGCGCCGACGAAGCGGATGGTGCTGAAGCGCTTCGTGTCGTAGTGCGAGCAGACGATGGCGCGCTGGGTGTCGCGCGGCGCGGGGCTTTTGCCGGTCGGCGAAAAGCGGCCGATGAGGTTGGTGAACTTCACCGGCCCGCGCGGCGTCTCGTTGGTGAAAATCTGCCGCTCGACTTCCCAGCCGGTGCGGCGCAGGCCGTCCTCGATCAAGGTGCGCGCCTTCTCGATCTCGGGCGTGCCGGAGGGGCGCGGCCCGACCTCGACCTGCCTGCCCACTTCTTCAAACGCGCGCTCGCCGGAAAACTCCTTCCAAATTTCGAGCGGCCCCGCGGCGATGGGCCTGGCCACAGGCTTTGTGGGCGGGAGGGTGTTGGCGGGCGTGGCCTGTGCGGGCACGATTTTCGTCACCGGCTCGGGCCGCGCCGCGGCGGGTGTTTCCGCGTCTTTCTTACACCCCGCGAGCGCCAGCCCCGCCGCGGCGAGCGCGACAGCCATTCCGAAATCCGAAATCCGAAATGCCGATTTCACCGTCAGCTTTCCTCACCGAGCCCGAGCAGCGCGAGCACGCGCTGGAGGTCGTCGTTGCCGTAGTACTCGATCTCGATGCGCCCGCGCTTGTCCGCGTGATGCAGCGTGACGTGCGTGGCGAAGTGCGTTTGCAGCCGGTTTTGCACCTGCTGAAACGCAGGCGCGAGCACCGGCCCGGCGGTATGCGTGCCGTTGCGCGTGGGTTTCACCGTGCCGTTTTGCGCGAAACGCTGGGCGACCAATTTCTCCGCCGCGCGCACGGTCAGCGAACGGCGGATGATCTCGTCGGCGAGCTGCGCCTGGTCGTCGCGATCCTTGAGTGAGAGCAAAACTTTCGCGTGGCCCACGGAGATGCGCTCCTGGGTGAGCCAGCTCTGCACGTCCGCGTGCAGGTCGAGCAGCCGCATGCTGTTGGCGATGCCGGCGCGGCTCTTGCCCACCTTTTGCGCGATGTCCTCCTGCCGCAGATGAAACTCGTGCGCGAGCCGCGCGAAGGCCCGCGCCTCCTCGATGGGGTTAAGGTCTTCGCGCTGGAGATTTTCGATGAGCGCGAGTTCCAGCACGTCCTGGTCGGAGGCTTCGCGGACGATGACCGGGGCTTCGGCGAGCCCCGCGCGCTGCGCCGCCCGCCAGCGCCTTTCACCAGCGATCAGCTCGAACTGCTCGCCGCGTCTGCGGGCGATGAGCGGCTGGATGATGCCGTGCTCTTTGATCGAGGCGACGAGTTCTTCGAGGTGGTCGTCGCGGAAAACGGTGCGCGGCTGGAGCGGCGTGGGGATGATCTGCCCGAGCGCGACGAGCTGCACCCGCTCGCCGCTTTCGACGGCGGGCGTGGGCGACGCGACGCGCGTGTTGATGAGCGCGCCGAGTCCTTTGCCGAGTGCTGCTTTTGCCATAGGGGAGCGAGGCTAACGACCGGCCCGCGAAAGGCAACGGCGGAAGATTGGGGCCTAGCGCGGCCCGGCGGGGGCGACCGGGAGCCACGAGCGGTAGCGGGTGCCGGCGGCTCCGGCGCTGGCAAAATCGCACAGCCGCAGCGGGCGCGCGCCGGGCAGCTCGACGACGACCCACGGCGCGAGCAGGCCCGCCGCCACAGGTTTCGCGAGCCGCGCCTCACCGAGCTGCGCGACCTCGACGGGCGGGATCGCAGCCTCGTCGAAGTCGTTTTGCTTTTGATCGAAAGCGAGCAGCAGCGGACCGCGGAAGATGGAAATTTTGCCAAGCTGCTCGCGCTCGCCGGGCACGGCGCGCAGGGCCATGTCGAAATCGAACTCGACCGCGTCGCCGCTTTGCCACGCGCCCGAGATTTCCAAATACGCGCCGGGCTGCACGGCGAGGTCTGCGCCGTTGAGCCGCGCGCGCGTTTGCGCCGACCACGCGGGGATGCGGAAGCGCAGCGCAAACTCGGCGCTGCCGCGCGGCTCGACGGTCCACTTCACGCGACCGTCGCGCGGGTAGTCCGTCTCGCAGCGGAGGCGCGCGAGGGCGGTGTCGGTTTCGCCGGGAAAATGCGCGTTCACGAACAGCCCGCGCGCGTCGCGCAACACCGCCCATTCGCCGAGCATGCCGAGGATGCGCGGGCCGTTGACGGCGCAGCAGTTCAGCTCCGGCGTGCCGGCGCGGGCCTGGAAAACGATGGCGTGCGCGCTGGCTTCGCGCACGCCGTCCATCGGCGTGCTGTAAGTCCACCAGCGTCCGCTGGGATGTTGCGCGCCGAGGCCGCCGTTGAGCGTGGAAAGTTCCAGCGCATCGGCCACGCGCGGGTCGCCGGTGAGGGCGAGCATGTCGGTGCTCAGCGCCATCCATGCGACCGTGCAGCAGGTCTCGATGGCACCGGGCGCGAACGGATTTCCCGTCGCCTGCTCGCCGCTGGAAAAGCTGCCCGCGTTATGCACGTCGCAGCGCGCGATGCTGTGCCAGTGGTGCTCGAAGGCCGTGCGATATTTCACCTCGCCGGTCACGCGCCACAGCTCGGCGAGCCCTTGCAAGTCATGCAGACTTTCCCAACGCGGCCGAGGGCCGGCGTAAAATTCCACACCCGCGAGCGCCGAGCGCAGGTAGTCGCCCGCCTTTTCCCAATCCCGCTCAATCTCGTGCGCGAGCCGCAGGTAGCGCGGCTCGCCGGTCAGCCGGTGCAGCGTCGTGAGGACGTGGATCACCGCCATGTTCATCTCCGGCGAGCCCGCGTCGGAAACGCGCGCGGAGCCGTCGAGATACGTGGCGCAGATGAGGTCGGCCGCACGGCGCACGGCGCGCAGCGCGGCTTCGTCGCCGGTCTGTTCGTGCCACAGCAGCAGCCCTTGCATGACGTGGTAGTGCCCCCACAAATCCCACTCGCCGCGCAGTCGCTTCGCTTTCGGAAACGGCCCGAGGTAGCCGTCCTCCGCCTGCGTGGCGATCAACTGGCGCACAAACTCCCCCGCTTTGTCCCACACGTCCGCGCGGTCCGTCAGGCGCAGCGTCTGCACGAGGGAGATGAGATATTTTCCCGCAAACTCCCCGGCCCACGGCACCAGCGCCGGCGTGGGCTGGCGGTCGCGCACGCGGAACATCTCCAGCATCCCCGGATTCGCCTCCGGCGCGCGCAGCAGCCAGCCGTCAATGTTGGCCGCCACGCGCGCCCCGACCACTCCGCCGAACTGAAACTTCACCGCCGGCACCGGCTCGCACGCCAGCGCGCCGGGCGCGGGTTCGGCGGAAAAAGCGGACGCCGCGGTGAGCGCGAGCACGGTGAAAATGAGGCGCGGCATCGCCATGACGGGGTGCGAAAACGGCGGGGTCAGCCGCGCAGCCAGCGGGCGAGCTGGCGGGCGTAGTAGGTCACGATGAGGTCGGCGCCAGCGCGTTTGAAAGCGAGCATCTGTTCGAGGACGCACGCCTTTTCGTCGAGCCAGCCGGCTTGAGCGGCGGCCTTCAGCATCGCGTATTCGCCGCTGACATGGTAGGCGGCGGTGGGCAGGCCAAACTGCTCCTTGATCCGCCAGACGAGGTCGAGATACGGCAGGCCGGGTTTGACCATGACGAGGTCCGCGCCTTCCTCAATGTCGAGCGCCACTTCGCGCAGCGCTTCGCGGGCGTTGGCGGGATCCATTTGGTAAGTGCGCCGGTCGCCGCGCGCGGGCGCGCTCTCGGCGGCGTCGCGGAAGGGGCCGTAAAATGCGGAGGCAAATTTCGCGGCGTAGGAAAGGATCGGCGTGTCAGTGAAACCCGCGCCGTCGAGCGCGCGGCGGAGCGCGCCGACGCGGCCGTCCATCATGTCGCTCGGGGCCACGATGTCGGCTCCGGCGTGGGCGTGGGAGACGGCGGTCTGCGCGAGCAGCTCCACGGTCGCGTCATTGGCGACGTGCGCGTGGTCGCCGTCGAAAGTCGTCACGCCGCAGTGGCCGTGATCCATGAATTCGCACAGGCAAACGTCCGTGATGACGAGCAGCTCCGGCACCGCGCTTTTCAGCGCCCGCACCGCGCGCTGCACCACGCCATCCTCGGCGTAGGCTTGCGATGCCTGCGCGTCCTTCACCTCCGGAATGCCAAACAGCAGCAACGCCCGCACGCCGTCGGCGAACGCCCCGGCGGCCTCCTCGACGAGCGCCTTTTCCGTGAGCTGCACCACGCCCGGCATGCTCGCCACCGCCACGGGCGCGGCGATTTTTTCCGAGACGAAAAGCGGCAGGATGAACTCCTCCGCCGCCAGCGGCGCGGTCTCGCGCACCAGCGCGCGCAGGGCAGGGGAGGAGCGCAGGCGGCGCGGGCGAATCGGTAAATCCATGATCGTGAAAGCGCTATTCTTTAACCCGTCTCCCCGCCGATGCCACAGCGGAAAATTGCGGCCTGGCCAACGGCAAATGCAGTCGTGGATTTTTTTCCAACCAATGTTTGACATCGTTTCCGTGAAACCAGAAAACGCGCCCACGTTTCACCCGAAACTGCAACCCAACCAAACACATCCCTACATGCGTACACCCCTCGCCACTTCCATCGCCCTGACGCTCGGCGTTGCCGCCCTGCTGTCGCCGGGCTCGAACCAGGCCGGCCAGCCGATTCTCGGCCCGACTGGCAAAGACACCAAAGACAAGATGGTCGCGCCCCTCGACCCGGTGCCTGGCTCGATCACCATCGGCGGCCAGTTTTCCGAGCATCTGCAGAGCGTCTATCTCGACTCGCTCACGCCTTTCTGGCGGCCCGGCAATGCCACCGTCTTTCTCGACACGCGCAATACCTACAATGACAGCCACCAGTACGAGTCCAGCTACGGCCTCGGCGTGCGTTACCTGGTGCCGGATCACGATGTCATCTTCGGCGTGAACGCCTACTACGACAGTCTCGACAGCCAGTTCGACAACCAGTTCCGCTCCTTCGGCTTCGGCGCGGAAGTGCTGACCCACTGGATCGACGCGCGCTTTAACTACTACCTGCCGGACAGCGACGACATCCTCGTGGGAACCGACCACGACGCGACGAAAAGGACGACGACCGTCGGGCCGACGGTGATTGGCAACACCATCACCAACCGGACCACCACCCGGACGAGCCGGAAGACGGTGCGCACCTTTGAGTCCGAACTCGAAGGCTGGAACGCGGAGATCGGCTTCCTCATCCCCGGCCTCGACCGCTACATGGAGACGCGCGTTTTCGGCGGCTACTACCATTACAACCATCCTTTCACCCATGACTATGAGGGTTTCAAAGCGCGGCTCGAAGCGCACTTCCTGCCCGGCCTCATCGGCAATGTGGAATGGTGGGACGACTCGTATCTCAAAGGCAGCCATTGGTCCGCGGGCCTCCGCGCGCAGGTGCCATTCTCGTTCTTCAACCTCTTCAGCGGGCGCAATCCCTTCGAGGGGGCCGGCGATGCTTTCCGCCCGCGCGAGCGCGACTTCCGCGAGCGCCTGAGCGACATGGTCATCCGCTCGCATGATGTGAAGACGGTGACGGGCGACCAAACGAACAGCAGCCAATCGACCAAGACCGCGACGCACTTCCTCGGCACCGTGCCGAAGCCGACGCCGGCCCCGTCGATCATTCGGGAACAGAACCCCGGCTAACCTGCCCCTTCCGATTTCAGCCGCTGGAGTGCTCGGTCGCGCCAGCGGCTGCTTTGTTTTCCGCAGTGGCGGGAAATTCTGCGCTTGCCCCGAGGCATGAAATCGCCGACAACGCGCGCCGGTTTAACTCCGAAACCGCAACCCCAACCAAACCCACACCATGCGCAAACCACTCGCCTCCTCCATCGCCCTGACGCTCGGCCTGCTCGCCCTCGCCACGCCGGGCTCGAACCACGCCGGCCAGCCGCTCTTTGGCCCGACGGGCAAAGAAGCCAAAGAAAAAATCGTCGCGCCCCTCGATCCTGTGCCCGGCGCGATCACCCTCGGCGGGGAATTTTCCGAGCATCTCCAGACCGTGTATCTCGACTCGCTCACGCCGCTGTGGCGTCCGGGCAATGCGGTCGTCTTTCTCAACACGCGCAACAATTTCAACGACAGCCACCAGTACACGTCCAGCTACGGCCTCGGTGCGCGCTACCTGGTGCCGGATCGCGAGGTCATCTTTGGCGTGAACGCTTTCTACGACAGCATCGACAGCCAGTTCGACAACCAGTTCCGCTCGCTCGGCTTCGGCGCGGAAATGCTGACCCACTGGGTCGATGCGCGCTTCAACTACTACCTGCCCGCCAGCGACGACATCCTCGCGACCAGCCACCTCGAGCGCACGACCAACACCACCGTCACCGGCCCGACCCGCGTGGGCAACCAGATCATCACCACGACTAACACCCGGCACCGCACGCGCACTTTCCAGACCTTTGAGGCGGAACTCGAAGGCCTGAACGGCGAGGTCGGCTTTCTCATTCCCGGCCTCGACCGCTACATGGAGACGCGCGTCTTCGGCGGCTACTACCATTACAACAACCCCTTCGGCCACGACTACAACGGCTTCAAAGCGCGGCTCGAAGCGCACTTCCTTCCCGGCATTATCGGCAACGTCGAGTGGTGGGACGACTCCTACCTCAACGGCGGCCATTGGACCGCCGGCCTCCGCGCCTCGGTGCCGTTCGATTTCTTTAACCTGTTCAGCGGGCGCAATCCGTTTGAAGGCGCCGGCGAAGCCTTCCGTCCGCGCCAGCGGGAATTCCGCGAGCGCATGAGCGACATGGTCATCCGCTCCCATCGCGTGAAAACGGTGACGTCCGGGCCGATCGAGGTGAGCGACAGTTCCACCGGCAGCACCCACACGGATACCATCAATGTGCCGCCACCGTCCGAGGGCAAGCAAATCATCTGCTTGGAGATGGCCGCGGGCTAAGGTCGCGCTGAAACCAATTCCCACTTTTAGCCGCTGGCAGGCCCGTCCTGCCGGCGGCTGTTTTTTTGCCGGTGGCACTCAGACTGCGCGCCGCGCCAGCACCCGCATCCATTCGCGGCCTTCGCGGCCGGGGTAGGCGCGCTGCGGCAGCCATTCGCGGAGCAGGGTGAAACGCGGGGCGAAGAGCGCATCGAGCTCTGCCCGCGAGACTCCGAAGGGCGGGCCGTCGTCGGGAAGCTCCTGGCCGGGATCGAGGTAAAAGACC
>JANXWQ010000482.1 GCA_025351065.1 Chthoniobacter sp.
CCACGGCAGCGACGCCCCGCGCAGCCCCGCGCCAAACGTGTGCGCCCAAAGCGCGAGCAGCACCGTGGCCAGGCAAATGCGCGCGAGATTGGCCCGCGGCCCGCCGAGCAGCCGCGCCGTGCGCGCGGCAAAAATCACCGACAGCGAAAAGAAAATCGTGGTGAGAAACGAGGCGAGCATGCGGCGCGAGGGCGGGCAGTCAGCCGCGCTTTGCCCGTCTTGTCCAGCGCCCGCCCGCGCCGGCCGCGGCGCAGTTTGCCCTCAAGCCGCTACCCATTTTCCCCGCCCGCCTCCGGCAGCCAGCGCCACGCCACGAGCGCCGCCGGGAGCAACAGCCAGCCCGCGTAGAACAAGGCCAGACGATGATCGCAGACCGCCCCGGCACCCGTGCCCACTTTGGCGAAAAGGCCGAACGTCACCGTCCCGAGCGCGGCGAAAACGCGGCCGACATTGTAGCAGAAGCCTGCGCCCGTGGTCCGCACCAGCGTTGGAAAGAGCGGCGGGAGGCACATCGTAAAAAGCGCGAACGCGCCCTGCGCCGCGCCGATGAAGGGCAGCCAGAACAGCACGCTCTCCGGGCTGCGCACCACGCCGTAGGCGGTCATCATCAGCGCGAAATACGCCGCCAGCAGCGCGGCAATCGCGCGCCGGTAGCCGACACATTTGGCGATCCAGCCCGCGAGGAAATTGCCGGTGATCGCGCCGATGGTCAGCAGATACAGCGCGTGGTTGGCGAGGCCGTCGATGCGCTCCTTCGGCCAGCCCGCGTCGCGCGCCATCGTGCGCAGATGCGCGGAGTGCCAGAACATCAGCGCCCAATGCGCGGTCAGGCTCAGCGCGCAGACGGCGATGACAATGAGCGTGGTGCGGCGCAGTTTTCCCGCAAAAAGCGAGCGCAACCCCGGCGGGCGGTCGCGTACTTTTCCATGCGCCGCCTGCCACACCTCCGGCTCCGGCACCGCGCGGCGAATCCACAGCGTGAGCAGCGCCGGCAGCACGCCCACGAGGAAGATGCAGCGGTAGGCCGTGCCCGCGAGCAGCCACCCGGAGAGGCAGGCCAGCAGCACGCCGCAGTTCACCGCCGACTGCAAAACCGCCGCCAGCCACGGACGCCAGCGCGCCGGCCACGTCTCGAAAAGCAGCGACGCCCCCACCGCCCATTCGCCGCCGATGCCCAGCGCGGCGAGGAAGCGGAAGATCAGCAAATGCCACCAAGCCTGCGCGAAGAACGCCAGGCCCGTGAACATCGTGTAGGTCAGGATCGTGAGGCAAAGCGTGCGGCTGCGCCCGAGCAGATCGCCGATCCGGCCAAACACCGTGCCCCCCAGCGCCCACCCGACGAGAAACGCCGCCTGAATCAGCGAAGCCTTCACCGAAGCCTCCGGCGCCCCCGGACTCACCCGCAGCAGCTCCGCGACAAACGGCAGCGCCACCAGCGTGTAAAGATGCATGTCCAGCCCGTCGAACATCCAGCCGAGCCATGCCGCCACGCCCGACTTCAACTGCGCGCCGCTCAGTGCGGATGGAGGCTGGTGGTCGGGAGGGTGAGACATGTGCGGGGAAACGGCGCGGCCAGTCTTGCCCGTCGGGCAAACTTGCAAAGCTCATTCCGTGCAGCACCAAAGGGAGAAAGGCCCACCTTCCCCGAGGACATCATCGTCCCCGTGGACTTGGCTGAGGATCAGCTTATGTGAGTGACTGTCTGGTTATATGAATTAAGCAAACCTCCTCCACAAATGAGCGAACAAGACAGAAAAGTTTCTACTCACCGCCGGAGATAGGAACGAATTCCCCTCGTTACCAAGTGGAGCTTCGGTACGAGGCGGAAATTCTTTGGGCAGATGCTCCAGCCGGCAGACGATTTTTTGACGTTTCTTTCACGCCGGCCTAACAACCGCCGCCGCTGGTGCGTCCAGCATGGATGGATATGAAAACACTACTGCATCCCGAACCCGGCGAGGCGCGAACTTTCCGCACCCTGCCGCTGGCCGTGCTCGCCTGGCTCGAAGCCACGGCGCTGAAAAGCGAACTCGCGCCCTACCTCAAACGGGCGCGCGATGATGACCGCTGGTATGTCTGCCGTGGCGAGGAGGCGTTTGGCCCGGTGCCGTTTGAAAAAATCATGCGGCTGCTGCTGCGGGGCGAAGGCTCGCTGCCGGTGCTGCACGAGAGCGAGGCGGCGCTGGAGCCCGCGCCGTGGCGCGTGCTCGCCTACCGCTCGTGGCCGCTGGGCCGGTTTGCCGCGAACGCGTGGATCGTCGGTTTCTGGGCGGCGGTGGTGGCGCTGGGTTTTGTCATCGTGTCCATCGCCTGTCCGGTGGCGGCCCGCTCCGTGGTGGGGATGCTTTACTTGGTGGCGGTCGGGGCGTTTGGCCTCTGGCGATTTTTTGGCGCGCGCCGGGGTGCGGCGCCCGCAGTGGAGGAGCAGGAATTTTCCGCCGACCCCGAGCCGATGGCGGAGCCGGAAGCGGAATAACACCGGGCCGGGCGGGCCGTTCAGCGCACCGCCGTCGCCGGGGCGGGGCCGAGCGTGACCGGGATGAATTCTTTCACCACGCGCGGCTCGGTCGCGGTGATGAAGCGCACTTTTCCATCCTCACCCGCCACCGCTACGCCGGAGCCGTCGCGCAGCCAGCGGAGCGCGAACTGGCCCGCACCGAGCGGCAGGGTGCCGATCAGTTTCACGTCGCTCGCGTAGTGCGCGGCGAGTTTCGCTTTCTCGGCGTCGTTGCGGCCGCCCTCGTCTTTGCTTTCGATGGCGAGCATGTCGGCGGGCATTTCGGTGTCGAAGTCGTAGTTGAAAAAGCTGACCGCGCCCTGGCCGTCGAGCGAGCTGGCGGCAGCGAAACTTTTGCCGTCGGGCGCGAAATCGACGGCGTAGATGCGGCCCTCCATCGCCGGCCAGCGGCGGATGCAGAGCGCGTTGTCGCCGATGTGGCGCTGGACTTTGCGCACGATGCGGTAGGCCTGCGGCACGCCGTCCGCGCCGCCGACGAGGAACTCATCGCGCACCGGATGCCGCGCCACGCTTTGCAAGCCGCCGCGCAGCGCGCCGGGCGTGATGGAGCTGATGTTGTCGATGAAGCGCTGGGTGGCCATCTCGGTCAACTTCGCGCTCATGTCGCGGCCTACGCTCACGAGCTGGTCGCCTTTTTGCGTGAACGCGGTGCCGAGCACCCAGTCGCTGTGCGAGGTCTGCTGGAGCACTTGCACGCCCGTGTCGGCGTCGATGGCGCGCAGCGTGTTGTCCGGGCAGCCGAAGGCGACGAGCTTGCCGTCCGGCGACCACGCGGCGCCATAGACCGTGTCGAAACCGACGGGCACGCTCAACGCGAGCTTGCGTTTTTCCACGTCCCAGATTTGCACCTCGCCCATCTGCGCGGGCCGTCCGCCGCAGGCCGCGAGCCGTTTGCCATCGGGCGAAAAGCGCACGGTCTGGATGCGCTCCGAGAGCCCCACGAGCCGCGCGATTATCTCCGAGCCGTCGCCTTTCCACAGCAGCACTTCGTGAAAGCCGGCGACCGCGAGCAGCGCGCCGTCCGGCGAAAAATCGAGCGACGTGATGACGGGCGGGCGCGCATAGACGGGCAGATGCTCGGCGTCGAAACGCTGCTTCGCATTGGCCGGCGTGTCATCCACCGCGCCCTCGGCGACCCAGCGGCGGATGAGCGCGATTTCCTTCTCCGCGAGCGGCGGTTTTTTCTTTGGCATCTCGGCCTCGCCGTTCGTAGGCGTGATTTGCTGCACGAGCATGGACTTGTCGGGATCCTTCGGCACGACCGCTCGGGAGCCGTCCTTCGCGCAGTCCTCGCCGCCCGCGAGCAGCTTCGCAAAATCCGTCATCACGTAGCCGCCCTTGGCTTTCGCCGGCTGGTGGCAGCCCTGGCATTGCGCCTGAAAAATCGGGCGCACTTTTTTGAAATAGCTGACCGGTGCGTTCGGG
>JANXWQ010000507.1 GCA_025351065.1 Chthoniobacter sp.
CGCGCCGCCGCCTGGAGCAATGGAACATCACCGCGCCGCAAATCGCGGAGCTGGAGAAAGCGCGCAAGCCGTCCGAGTTTCTCACGCTCAATTCGCCATTCAAAGGCGTGGTGCAGGAGGTGCCCGTGGAGCGCCAGCAGCAAATCGGCGTGACCTACGCGGCGGCGGAAATGAAACCGCTGCATCACACCATCCGCGCGGTCGGCCTGGTCGTGCCGGATCGTTCGCGGCAGTGGAGTTTCGTCGCGCGCGTGGAGGGCTACGTGCAAAAACTCTACGTCACTTCGCCGGGCGAACTGGTCGCGGAAGGTGCGCCCCTGCTCACGATCTACAGCCCCGAGCTGCTCACGGCGGAGCGCGAATTTGTGAACCTGCTCGACGCCCGCGACCACGCCACGAGCCCCGATGGCCGCGCGAGCAGCGACCGCCTTTTGGAGTCCGCGCGCCGCCGCCTGGAGCAATGGAACATCACCGCGCCGCAAATCGCGGAGCTGGAGAAAGCGCGCAAGCCGTCCGAGTTTCTCACGCTCAATTCGCCATTCAAAGGCGTGGTGCAGGAGGTGCCCGTGGAGCAGGGGCGCAGGGTCATGACCGGCGATCCGCTCGTCACCGTGGCCGATCTCTCGCTCGCTTGGGTATGGGTCGAATTTTACGAAAACGAACTCCCGATGATCGCCAAGGGCCAGAAGGTGCAGCTCACGGCGAAGTCATATCCCGGCCAGACCTTCGAGGGCGAAGTCAGCCTCATCAATCCGTTCCTCAACGCGATGAAACGCACGGCCAGCGTGCGCCTCGACATCCCCAACGCTGATCTCAGGCTGCGCCCCGGAATGTATGTGAATGCCGAGCTGGCGATGGACATGGGCGCAGCGCTCACCATCCCCGTCAGCGCGGTCATGCCGACCGGCTCACGCTCGCTGGTTTTCGTGGACAAGGGCGAGGGCAAGCTCGAGCCGCGACCCGTCCAACTCGGCGGTAAATTCGGCGACAGCTATGAAGTGCAGAGCGGCTTGAAGGAAGGCGAGCGCGTCGTCGCGAGCGCAAACTTTCTCATCGACGCGGAATCGAAAGTGCAGGGCGCGGTGAAGTCATTCGAGGAGCCGCCGGTCGCGGAGGCGAAGCCATGATCGGGCGCATCATCGAGGCCAGCGTGCGGAACAAATTCCTCGTTTTCATCTTCGCGATCTTCGGCATCGCCGCCGGCCTTTACGCGCTGCGCCAGACGCCGCTTGATGCGATCCCCGATCTCAGCGACGTGCAGGTGATCGTTTATACGGATTGGGAAGGGCGCTCGCCCGATCTCGTCGAAGACCAAATCACGTATCCCATTTCCACGCGCTTTATTGCCGCGCCGAAAGTGAAGTTCGTGCGCGGTGAGTCGATGTTCGGGAAGTCGTTCGTCTATGTGATTTTCGAGGACGGCACGGACATCTACTGGGCGCGTTCCCGGGTGATCGAATACCTTAATTCGGTGCGCGGCCCGCTGCCCGAGGGCGTGAATCCTGTCATCGGCCCGGACGCGACGGGCGTGGGCTGGGTCTATGAATACGCGCTCGTCGATGACACGGGAAAACACGACCTCGCGGAGCTGCGTTCGCTCCAGGACTGGCATCTGCGCTACGCGCTGGAGTCGGTGAAAGGCGTGGCCGAAGTCGCGCCGGTCGGCGGGTTCGTGAAGCAGTATCAGGTCGGTCTCGATCCCAACGCGCTCGTCGCCTACGGCGTCCCGCTGGCCGATGTGGTGAGTGCGATCAAGATGAGCAACGGCGACGTGGGCGGGAAGATTTTCGAGGTCGCGACGACCGAGTATTTCGTGCGGGGACGCGGCTATATCAAAAAGGTCGAGGACATCGAGAACGTGGTGCTCAAGGTCGAGAATGGCACGCCGGTCTATGTGAAAAACGTCGGCACGGTGCATCTTGGCGGCGACCTTCGGCGCGGTGTGGCGGAGTTGGATGGGAAAGGCGAAGTCGTGGGCGGCATCGTGGTCATGCGCTACGGCGAGAATGCGCTCAACGTCATCGACGGGATCAAAAAGAAGATGGAGGAAATCAAGGCGTCGCTGCCCGAGGGCGTGCGCATCGTGCCGACGTACGACCGCAGCGAGCTGATTAGCAACGCCATCGACACGCTGCGCGAAAAGCTCATCGAGGAAAGCATCGTCGTCGCGCTCGTGTGCATTGTTTTCCTGTGGCACGTCCGCTCGGCGCTGGTCGCGATCATCACGCTGCCCATCGCCATCATTCTCTCGTTCCTGCCGATGATGTGGCTCGGGCTGACCTCAAACATCATGTCGCTCGGCGGCATCGCCATCGCCATCGGCGCGATGGTCGATGCGGCGATCATCATGGTCGAGAACGCGCACAAGGCATTGGAACATTTCCGCGACGAGCACGGGCGCGAGCCCGACCGCGCGGAGCACATTCGCGTGATCGTGGATGCGGCGAAGACCGTGGGCCGTCCGCTGTTTTTTTCCCTGCTCGTCATCACCGTCAGCTTCATCCCGGTCTTCTCGCTTACCGCGCAGGAGGGCCGCCTGTTCAAGCCGCTCGCCTTCACCAAGACCTTCGCGATGTTTTTCGCGGCCATGCTCGGCATCACGGTCGTGCCAGTGCTGATGCTGCTGCTCGTGCGCGGGAAGATCACGCCCGAGGTGCGGAACCCGGTGAACCGTTTTCTCATCTGGGCCTATCAGCCGTTCGTGAATTTCGTGCTGCGCTTCCGCTGGCTCACCCTCAGCGCCGCGCTCCTAGTGCTCGTGGCGACGTACTATCCGTACTCGAAACTCGGCTCGGAATTCATGCCGCCGCTCAACGAAGGCACAATCCTTTACATGCCGACCTCGGTGCCCGGCATGGCGATCGGCGAGGCGACAAAGATTCTGCAAATCCAAGATCGGATGCTGCGAAAAATCCCGGAAGTCACGAGGGTGTTTGGCAAGGCCGGTTCCGCTGAGACCCCGACCGATCCCGCACCGGTCGCGATGTTTGAAACGGTCGTTGCGCTCAAGCCGCCTGACCAATGGCGGCCCGGAATGACTTGGGAAAAATTGAAGGCGGAGATCAACGCGAACATCAAGACCCCTGGTATGGCGAACCAGATTTGGATGCCAATTCAAACGCGCACTGAAATGCAGACCACGGGTTTTCGGACGCCGCTCGGCATCAAAGTTTTCGGCGCCGACCTCATACAGATCGAAAAAGTGGCGGTCGATATTGAGAAGGCGCTCAGCGATCTTCCCAACACGCGCAGCGTCTTCGCGGAGCGCACCACGGGCGGCTACTTTCTCGATTTCGACGTGAACCGCGAAGCCGCCGCGCGCTACGGGTTGCGGGTGGGAGATGTGAACGACATCATCGAAACGGCCATCGGCGGGAAGACCATCGCGATGACGGTGGAGGGGCGGGAGCGATATCCGATTAGCGTCCGGTATGCGCGGGATTTTCGGGATGATCTGGACGCGCTGAAACGGGTGCTCGTCACCGCGCCTGTAGCACAGGCTTCCAGCCTGTGGGGCCAGCAGGCGTCTCGCCTGCCGACTGCGGGCAGGATGCCCGCGAGCCCCACAGGCGAGACGCCGGTGCCACAGATTCCGCTCTCGCTGCTGGCGGACATCAGCTACAAGACCGGCCCGCCTTCCATCCGCAATGAGAATGGGCAGCTCGTCGGCTTTGTCTTTGTGGACATCACGGGCAGCGACATCGAGGGCTATGTGCGCGCGGCTTCGCAGCGCATCGATGAGCGGGTGAAATTTCCGGCGGGCTATTACATCCAGTGGGCCGGGCAGTTTGAATATCTCAAGGCGGCGGAAGCACGGCTGAAGATCGTCGTGCCGTTCACGCTGCTCATCATCTTTGTGCTGATCTTCATGAACACGCAGTCGGTGGTGAAGACATTCATCGTGCTGCTGGCCGTGCCGTTCTCGTTGGTCGGCGCGTTTTGGATGCTCTACCTGCTGGGCTACAACATGAGCGTGGCCGTGTGGGTGGGGCTCATCGCGCTCGCGGGGCTGGATGCGGAGACGGGTGTGGTCATGCTGCTTTACCTCGATCACGCATGGGACAAATACGTGGCGCTGGGACGGATGGCGTCGATGGGCGACCTTTACGCGGCGGTGAAAGAGGGTGCGGTGCAGCGCATCCGGCCAAAGATCATGACGGTCTGCGCGATCCTTTTCGGGCTGCTGCCGATCATGTGGTCGCCCACCACGCAGGCGGGCGCAGATGTGATGAAGCGCATCGCCGCGCCGATGATTGGCGGGGTGGTCACTTCGGCGATTTTGGAGCTGCTGATCTACCCGGTGATCTTCGCCATCTGGAAAAAGCGCGCGCTCATCTCCAGCAGCCTGCGGGGCTGACGCCGCGCGCTCAGGCGACGGTTTGCAGGCACACGGTGAATTTCGCGCCAACTCCGGGTGTGCTCTGGATGATGATGGCGCCGGCGGCTTCGCGGACGAGGCGCTTGACGATGGAGAGGCCGAGGCCGGTGCCTTGGTCGGCGGACTTGGTGGTGAAGCGCTCCTCGAACATGCGGCGCAAAATTTCCGGCGGGATGCCGGGCCCGGTGTCCTCGATGGTGATGGCGAGGAGCGGCGGGTGGTTGATGAAACTGTCGCGGTTGATGACGCGCTGGCCGGGGCCGTCGGGAAAATTTCCGATCTCAATCGGCGCGGCGTGCAGGTGGCAGGAGACGTTGATCTGGTGCGGCTGCGGGGTGCTTTGCAGGGCGTTGATGGTGAGGTTGAGGAGGATCTGGAGAAAGTCGGTGCCGTTGACGGAGGCGGTGACGTCGGTGGCGAGGCCGGTGACGGTGAGCTGCTGGCCGCGGGCGCTGGGGTGGCGGGAGAGGAGTTCGGTGAGATCGCTCATCACCTGGTTGACGCCGACGTAGGTTCTTTCCGTGGCCTGGCCGTGGAGGAAGCTGAGGTAGCGGCGGGAGATTTCCACGCAACGGCTGACCTGGCCGTTGAGGCGGCTGAGATCGCCCTTGATGGTTTCGAGCTGTTCGCCTTCGACGCTGGCGGCGTTTTCCATGGAGCGGTTGATGAGCTCGACGAAGCCGGAGATGATGGTGAGCGGGCTGTTGATGTCGTGCAGGACGCT
>JANXWQ010000539.1 GCA_025351065.1 Chthoniobacter sp.
CTCATCTGCTCGGCGGTAAAAAACTCGGCTTCGGTGTCGTCGAGAATCACCGCGCGGTATTTGAACAGCTCCTCCGCGGTCTTTGGAAAACCGCCGTGGAGTTCTGCATCATCTTCGCCTCCGATTCGCCGGAACACCGGCTGATCGTAGCGCTCGACGTTCTCTTTGGACTGATTCCCGAAGCCACGGAAAAGCGGATTGCTCTCCTCACCCGCGCGCCCGCGGAAGGAAAACTTGGGCTCGCGATTGGCGATGCGGATCAGCCCGAAGAGTTCAGTCTGGTCGTCGCCCTCGATCGCGCGATGTAGGAATTTGAATTCCCAATTTGGACGCCCACTCACGTAGAGCACGCGATGCGGCCCCGCGCCGCGATCCACGACCACCACGGTCTCGTTGTTCGCCAGCGTCGCCTCCGCCGCGCCCGCGTTTTTCGGCGCGACGGTGAGGCGGTAGAAAAGCACACCAGTCTGTGCGGGGCGAAATTGAAAACGGCAGGTGAATTTTTCGCCCTCGCGGGGCACGGTCTGCGTTTGCTCCGCGATGGGCTTCAAGGTTTCTTCGCTCTTCCCGGCAGTGATCGGCACGAGCTGCGCGACGATTTCCTCGCCGGAAAATCCGTTCGCGGCGATCTCCGCCTGCACCGTCACCGGTGCGTCCTCGAAGGACGTTTGCGTCACCGCCGTGCTCGTTACCGCGAGGTCACGCTCCGGGCCATCGTGTCCGATGACGACGGGATAGATCGGCGGCAGACCCTGCAACGATACGGCTTCGGCGGGATCGGCGGCGATGCCGTCGGTGAGCAGGATGATGCCGGCGAGCGGCTGCCCGCGGTAGCGCTCGGCGAGTTGCGCGAGCGTGTGGCCGAGCGCGGTGGTGCGTCCGTCGAAGGCGAGTTCATGGAAATCTTGCGTCGGCTGGAGGCGCGCATCGGCGAGGTAATGGCGCGTGTCGAAACTCTGCGACAGCGGTGTGCGCCAGTCGCTCCGCGCGCCGGCCACGACGCTGCGCAGCACGTCGCCGCGTGATTCAGCCGCGCCGGCATCGTCAGCGTCATGCTCAGCGAATTGTCGGCGACGATGGCGAGGACGTTCGCGCCCGGCTTTGCCCGCTGCCCCGACAGCGTCGGCTCCAGCAGACACGCCAGCAGCGCGGCGAGGCCAAGCATTTTCAAAACCGCACACGCCACTCGCAGCGGCCCGCGCGCTGGGGCGCGGAAATAGGACCACGCGACAAACGTGAGCCCCACGCCGAGCGCGCTGACGGCGGGCCAAAGCCAGTCCCGACCCGCGAGGAAGAGCGTCCCCGAGACGCTCATTTATCCACGCTCCGCCCCAGCTCTTCGTAGTAGCGCCGGACGCGCTCGGCGTATTTGGTGGGCACGGGATCGCGGTCGATGGGCACGAGGCTTTCCTTCGATTCGCGGCGCGCGAGTTCTTCGGTCAGCCGGTTGCGCAGCTCGACGAGCGGCGCGCTGATCTTCGTGTTCACCAAATCCCAATCCGGCTTCACGCTATGCCGCTTGAACTCCGCGCGCACCGCCTGCGCCGCTTCGCGGACGCGCGCGACTTCGGTGCGGATGTCCGGCGAATCCACCATCTCCTCGACGTTGCGCAGACGGTCGGACCATTCGGTAAAGTTGTCGCCGGTCAGCGGCCCGGCTTGTTCGCCTTCGTTGGCTCCACCGCTCGTGCCGCCGCCTTCGGTGCCGCCGCGAATTCCTCCGCGCTGCCGCGGCGCGTTGCCCGAGAGCGTGGCTCGCCCGCCGGCTTGCCCCGAAGGATCGGCATTTTGGACCGTAGGACTGGCCTGCCCACCGCCACCGCCCGAGCCCTGTCCGCGACCTTGGCCCTGCCCTTGAGCTTGCTCTTCACCTTGAGTGAGCCCTTGTCCCTGCCCTTGCCCTTGTCCCTGAACTTGGCCTTGTCCCTGTGCTTTACCCTTGCCCTTACCCTCGGCTTTACCTTGTGAGTCACTCGGTTTCGTTCCGTCGGTCGATTGTGCGGATGCCGGGTCGCCCTTCTCTCCCCGCGGCTGCGGAGCGCCGGGGAGCGCGGGCGTCCCGCCTGCTGGTCCCGGCGTCTCGCCGGGACGAACTTCCTGAGACGTCGCCCCGCCATTCGCGCCTTCACTTTTGGCCGCGTCGCCGGAAGTGCGCGATGGCGGGACGCCCTCGCCAGCACGCGGGACGCGCGCGCTCCCCGGATTCTCCGCGCCCGCGCTTTGCGCCAAATTGGGACGCGCTGCCGCGAGTTCGCGGTTGAGCTGCGCGCTGGCCGCGTCGAGTTCCGCACGGGCCTGGCGGAGCGCTTCGGCTTCGTCGCCAAGCACGCTGCCGGCGGCGCGCTCGACGCCGGTTTTGATGTCCTCGATTTCCTGCCGCGCCTTTTCTTCAAACTTCCGCGCCTCCTTCGCGTAACCCGCCGACGCGAGCTTCTGCGTTTTGTCGAGCGTGTCGCCGGTGCCGACTTGCGCGGTCTTGCGGAGCGTGTCGTAAAGCTCCTTCGCGAGCAGCGGTTCAGCGGCTTCGGCCTGCTCGCTCACGCGCTGCATCTGCTCGGTCAGCTTGTTGAGTTCGCCCTGCTGTTTGGTGAGTTTTTCCGCGAGCTTCTCGCGCTCGCCGGAACCGTCGAGCGTGGGGCGCTCGGTTTGCGCGGGCTTGGCTTGGAGTTTGTCGGCGATCTCCTGCTGGCGCTCGGCCAGCGCGCGGGCGTCGGCGCGCATCTCGCGCATCTCGTCCTTGAACTGCCCGCTCGTCTTCTTCCGAAACTCATCGCGCATCGCCTGCAAATCCTTCGCCGTCCGCGTGCCGCTCGCGAGCGCCTGCGACGGCGCTCCCTGCTGCATCGCCTGCGCCGCCTGCTGCGCTTCGGCGCGCGTCTTGTCGAGCTGCTGCCGCTGGTCGGCGAACTGGGCTTGCTGCGACGACTGCTCCATCTTCTGCCGCGTCTCGTCGAGGTCGGCGACAAGCTGCTGCTCCCCCTCGCGCAAACGCTGAAGCTGGCGCTTCAACTCCTCCTTCTGCTGCTCCGTCTTCGCCTCCTGCAGCGCGGTCTGGAGTTCCTTCACCCGCTCGTTGATGTCG
>JANXWQ010000544.1 GCA_025351065.1 Chthoniobacter sp.
ACGGAATTTTTCGGGCCGGTGCTGGGCGTGATGCGGTTCACGTCGCTCGCGGAGGCGATCGCGCTGGTGAATGCGACGGTCGTGACGGCGCTGGCGGATCGCGAGCAGGCCGTGAAGCATGTGGTGCATTCGGCGTTCAGCCACGGCGGGCAGAAGTGCTCGGCGACTTCGCTGCTGCTGCTGGAGGCGGAGGTCTATGACGATCCGCTTTTCCAAAACACGCTGCGCGATGCGGTGGGAAGTCTGACCGTCGGCCCGGCGGGGGATTTGCCGACGCGGCTCGGCCCGCTTATCCGCCCGCCGGACGGCGACCTCGCGCGGGCGCTGACGGTGCTCGAACCGGGCGAGTCGTGGACGGTGACGCCGCGGCAGTTCGGCGATGATGCGCGGCTGTGGTCGCCGGGCGTGAAGTACGGCGTGTCGCCGGGGAGTTTCACGCATCTGACGGAATTTTTCGGGCCGGTGCTGGGCGTGATGCGGTTCACGTCGCTCGCGGAGGCGATCGCGCTGGTGAATGCGACGGGCTACGGGCTGACGAGCGGGCTGGAGTCGCTCGATGAGCGGGAGCAGGAGATGTGGAAGGCGGGAGTGCGCGCGGGGAATCTCTACATCAACAAGCCGACGACGGGCGCGGTGGTGCTGCGGCAGCCGTTTGGCGGGATGGGCAAATCATGCTTCGGGCCGGGGATGAAAGCGGGCGGGCCGAATTACGTGGCGCAGTTCATGGAGTTCGCGGGTAGGGACGGCACTCCGTGCCGTCCGCCGGGCGAGCGGAGCGAGGTGGCGGGCGAACGGACAGCGACGTGGTCTCCGGGCCGCCTCGCTGCGCTCGCCCCGGACGGCACGGAGTGCCGTCCCTACCCGCTCGCGGACGGACCGCTCGCGAATGCGGCGCTTGAGGATTTGCGGCAGCGTTTGCTCGCGGTGGAGGTGGAGGCGGAGGCGGGGGAAGTCGCGCGGGTGCTGGCGGCGATGGAAAGTTATGACCGGGCGTTTCGTGAGGAGTTTGCACGGGAGCACGATCACTTTCGGCTGCTCGGGGAGGACAATGTGCGGCGTTATTTGCCGCTTGCCGCTGTGCGCGTGCGGGTGGATGCGCGGGATTCTTTCTTCGAGGTTTTCGCCCGCGCGTGTGCGGCGCGGGCTGCAGGCTGCCGGGTGACGATGAGCGTGCCGCCGGACATCGCGCACATGGCAGTGCGGCGGCTGGATGAGATGACGGATGCGTGGGCGGCGGGGATCGAGTTCATCGAGGAGACGGATGCAGAACTCGCGTCGGCGATTCGCGATGGCGAGACGGAGCGGGTGCGCTTTGCAGCGGCGGAACGCGTGCCGGCGGAGTTGCGCGCGGTGGCGCACGAGGCGGGCGTGTTTCTCGCGGATGCGGCGGTGCTGGCGGAGGGGCGTGTGGAGATGCTGTGGTGCGTGCGGGAGCAGTCGGTCAGCCGGGCGTATCATCGCTACGGGAATCTCGGCGCGCGTGCGGCGGAGCGGCGGGCGGAGCCGCTGTAGGGGAAGCTGGCAGCTTCCCCTACAGTCCTGCCGCGCACGCGCGCTAAAACTGAAAATAGATGAACGCCTTGTATTTCACGGGCGTGAAAAGGAGGGCGAGTTCGGTGGCGATGCCGAGGAGGGCGGCGGCGGCCCAGTCGGGGAGGCGCTGCCAGACGGCGGTGAAGGTGCGGCGGGAATTCAGCCAGTGGACCAGCGCGAGGACGGCGAGGATGACGGCGCATTCGCCGCCGAAGGCTTTGCCGCCGTGCGCGCCGAAAAGGGTGAACGCGCGAAAAACGCGGCCCGCCATTTCGAGGCTGGTGGCTTTGATGGCGTGGGTCTTTTCATCCACGAGCGGTGCGGCGCGGAAGAAAATCCAGGTCAGGCAGATCCAGTAAAAGGTGAGCGGCACGGCGAGCACGGCCATGATTTTTTTGAAACCCGCGCCCGCGTTTTCCACCAGCCGCCGCCACTCGCGGTGGAAGATGAGCGCGACGCCGTGCATGCCGCCCCAGATGACGAAGGTCCACGACGCGCCGTGCCACAGGCCGCCGAGGAGCATGGTGAGGAGCAGGTTGCGGTAGGTGAAAAGCTTCGAGCCGCGGTTGCCGCCGAGGGAGATATAGAGGTAGTCGCGCAGCCAGGTGCTGAGCGAGATGTGCCAGCGCCGCCAGAATTCGGTGATGCTGCGGGAGAAGTACGGGAAGTCGAAATTCGGCGTGAGTTCGTAGCCGAGCAGCCGCGCGCAGGCGATGGCCATGTCGGTGTAGCCGCTGAAGTCGCAGTAAATCTGCACGGCGTAAAAGAGCACGCCGAGCACGGCGCTGAGGTGGTCGAATTTCGCGGGCTCGGCGAAAAAGGCGTCGGCGATTTGCGCGGCAAATTCGGAGACGCAGGCCTTTTTCACGAAGCCGATGAAGAAGAGCGTGCAGCAGTCGCGGACCTGGACATTGGCCCAGAGGCGCTTTTCAAAAACCTGCGGGAGAAAGGTCATCGCACGCACGATGGGGCCGGCGACGAGCTGGGGAAAAAACGAGATGAAGAACGCGAGATCGAGAAAACTGCGGACGGGCGCGAGGCGGCGGCGATAGACGTCGATGGAGTAACTCATCGACTGGAAAGTGTAGAAGCTGACGCCGTAGGGCAGGATGATCGCGAGCGTGTGCAGCGAGGTGTGGAGGCCGAACCACGCGAGGAAACCGGCGGCGGAGGTGATGAAAAAATTGAAGTATTTGAAGTAGCAGAGGACGCCGAGATTCGCCGCGAGGCTGGCGAGCAGCCACGTCCGGCGCGAGGCCTCGGAGCGGGCGGTGCCGAGGCCGCGCCCTACGGCGTAATCCATGATCGTCGAGCCCCAGAGCACGGCCGGGAACCACCAGCCGGCGGGCATTTGCGCCCACTCACGGGCGCGCAGGTGGCTGAAAAATTCGACGGGGTCGCCGATGAAAAAGCAGGCGTAGAAAAAATGCCCGCACGCCAGCAGCCAGGCTTTGCGCGCGGTGTTGCCGCGCAGCGCCCAATGCACGGCGAAGACGGTGAGGAAGAAAATGAGGAAACGAAATTCGACGAAGAGCACGGGGCGGAAAAGTTCAGGGCTGGCGCAGGTGTTCAGCGAAGCGGCGGGCGAGCTGGCTGGTGAATTCCGCCGCGCCTTTCCCGTTCAGGTGCCACGCGTCGTAGCGGTTTTCCGGGGCGTAGAGCGCGGGATATTGCGCGGGATCGGCGAAGGAAAAAACGGGCACGCCGTCCGGCAGCCCGGTAAAATGCTCAGCCTCCGAAAGCGTAGGCGTGATGAGCAAGACCGGCCGCGCCCCGGCGCGGCGCACCTCGGCCACGAGGTCGTCGAGGGCCGCGCGGTAGAGCGCATTGGCCGGCTGGGGCGCCACGCCGCGGGCCAGGCGCGCGACGGTTTCGCGATAGCCGGGCAGCTCGGCGGGCGTGATCGCGCGGTCGGCCTCCGGCAGGAAACCGCCGCGCCCGAGCCACAGTTCGGCCCGCTCCGGCCGGCGCGGCAGCACCGTCGCGGCCAGCGCCTCGGCCCCGCGCCCGAGATTGCTGTTCCAGCGCAGAAAGATGGCTGCGTGCTCGGCCGCCAGACGCCACTTTTCCGCGCGCCCGCGCGACGAGGCCAGGATGTCGCGCCAGACGATGAGGGTGTGCCGCCAGTCGTGCCAGTGGGCGGTGCGGAGGGTGCGGTCGTTGCGCGCTTCGAGACCGGCGTGGACTTCCATGAGCTCGATGAAAACCCAGCGCAGCCGCGGCGGGCGCAGGGCGAGCAGGCGGCGGAGAAAGTACCAGCTCTCGGGCGGCCACACGCTGTCGTAGGCAAGGTTCACGGACTGCGTGCGCCCGCCGAGCGCGGCGACCTCGGCGTCGAACTGCTGCGGATCGAGCTGATGATAGACGCGGCTGGAGCCGATGAAGATCGTGTCGAAAAGCGCGCGGTTTTCGGCGAAGTAGCGGTACTTCGGATACAGCTTGGGCACCTGCGGAAACGGCAGCGCGCGCCCGATGAGCGCCGCGCTCGCGACGAAGGCGGCGGCGAAGCACGCGCCGTTGAGCAGCCCTTTCACCACGCGCCGGGGCTGGGGAAAGTCGGGGTGTGGCATGTGGGTGCGGAGGATAGAAACGCCGCCGGGCGCGACAAGGAAATTGCCCGCGCTCTGGACGCTGCCTAGGCTGCGCGGCCATGACATTCTCCACCGAAAAAATGCGCTGGCGGCGGTGTGCGCCGCTGGCGCTGTGGTTCGTCGCCGCGAGCGCGGCGGCACAGGAAAAGCACGCGGCGGCGCGGCCGCTCGACCGGCGCGCGGAGCCGATGGTCGAGGTGGCGAAGGTGTGCCCGGACATCGTCATCGAGCTGCGCTACGCCACCGCGCGCAACGTGACCGGCCAGCCGATTTATCCGCCGAACGCGCGCGCGCTCGTGCGGCGCAGCGTGGCCGAGCGGCTGAAAAAAGCGCAGGCGGAATTGCAGGCGCAAAAGCTCGGGCTGAAAATCTGGGACGCCTACCGGCCCGCGTGGGTGCAGCAGATTCTGTGGGACGCGGTGCGCAATCCCGCCTTCGTCGGCGAGCCCGCGCGCGGCGGCTCGCTGCACACCTACGGCGCAGGCGTGGATGTGACGCTGGTCGATGCGCGGGGCCGCGAGCTGCCGATGCCCACGGACTTCGACGACTTCACGCCCGCCGCCAGCCGCACCTATCGCGGCAACGACCCCGTGGTCGCCGCCAACCTGCTCACGCTGCAACGGGCGATGATGCACGCCGGCTTCTGGGTGCTGCGCGACGAGTGGTGGCACTTCGTCTCGGAGGACGTGAAAAGTTTCGCGCCCAGCAACGCGCCGCTTACCCCGGACGCGACGCCCGCGCCGACCCCGCCACAAAAAATGCCGGACGCAACCAGCGTCCGGCATCTTTGAAAAACTTGCGGATCAAACGTCCGTCGGCGCCCTATTCGTTCGGCTTGGTCTTGCGCAGCCCGATGACCTTGTCGCCGAGCTTGAACTGGCCGCGGGATTTCAGGATTTCCACGCGCTCGAAACGCTTCAGGACGTTGCGTTTCGCGGCGATGGTGCTTTGACCTTTGAGAGAGCGGTGTTGGGACATGGGAAGTGGTGCGGGTTTTGGAAAAGGGCGGGCACTATACGGGCGGAGGGCGGGTTGGAAAGGGAAAATTTTGCACGCGCCGACACCCTTGGTTTGGCTTAAAAAAGCGCCGTCGGCGCAGGCCGCACAGTTTCCTTTTCGTGGCTCCCAAATCTCAACTCCCGACGCCCAGCCCTTTCCCCGTCCTCGCGGAAAGCGCCGAGTGGCTGGTGGTGGAAAAACCGCCGCATCTTGAGGTGCATCCCAGCAAGCCAGGGCGCGGCGTGACGCTGTGGGACGGGCTGCGCGAACTGCTCGCCTACGAGATCTCGAACGGCGGGCAGGTCTCGATCATCAACCGGCTCGACCGCGAAACGAGCGGGCTGACTTTGATCGCAAAGACGAAGGCGGCGGCGCGGCTGCTCGGTCTGGAGATGATCGCGCGGCGGGTGGAAAAGGAATACCTCGCGCTCGTCTGGGGCTGGCCGGAGCGCGATGAATTCGCGGTCGATGCTCCCCTGCTCCGCCGCGGCACGGTCGAGCCGTCGCGCATCCATTTGAAGCAGGCGGTGCATCCCGGCGGCGCGGCGGCGCGCACGCGGTTTCGCGTGGAGCGGCGGTTCACGCGGGCGAGCACGAATGGCGACCGCTTCGCCCTCGTCCGCGCGTTTCCCGAGACGGGGCGAACGCACCAAATCCGCGTCCACCTCGCGCACGCCGGGCACGCGGTCGTCGGCGACAAGCTCTACGGGCCGGACGAGGGCTGCTATCTCGAATTCATCGAGACCGGCTGGACGCCTGCGCTCGCCGCGCGGCTGCTGCTGCCGCGCCACGCGCTGCACTCCGCCGCGCTACGCCTGCCCGCGCTCGGCCTCGCGTGGGCGTCCGCGCTTTCGCCCGACCTCGCCGCGTGGATGGCGGCGGAAAATTTCCTCGCGACTCCCGAAACACCCGGCCTATAACGCTGCGCATGTCCCGATTTGGAAAATGCCAGAACCAAGCAGGTTGCCTGCTCGCCTATCGCGGCGAGGAAACGGAAATCGAAGAAGGCCACCCGTTCATCTGCGCGGAGTGCGGCAAGCCGCTGACCCCCGTGCAGCCGCCTTCGGCCATGTGGCTGAAATATCTCGGCGTCATCGCCGTGGTCGGCGTGGTCGGGATCGGCGCGCTGCTCGCCATGCCGAAGACGCGCGCGCTTTTCATCCCGCACAAAGGCCACGATGCGACGCCCGCGCCGAAAGTCGTGGAGGACGACGGCCCGCCCAACACCGGGCTCACCCCGGAGCAAATCGCCGCCGCCGAACCGCCGCCGGAGATGGTCGCGCCCGCGAAAATCGACCTCGACGTTTCCAAAAAGGAAAACAAGTCGGTGAAAGCCGAGGTGCTCAAGCGCGTGGATTTGATGCCGAAGGTTTCCAATCCGAACAAGGACAAGCTCTACGGCGCGGTCGAGCGCGCACGCAGCATGGGCATCGTGCTGACGATTCCGTTTGGCTCGGGCAAAACCGACCTCAGCGCCGGGGACGTGCTGAAGCTCAAGGCCGAGCTGGAGAAACCCGAGCTGACCAAGCTGCGCGGCGATCCGACGCTCGTCTTCGTCATCCTCGGCTACGCGGATCCGAAGACTTTTGGCGACAGGCCCGCGGTGACGGCGAGGTAGGGCATGGGACGCTCAACCCTCGACGTGCAATTTCCTCACGGCAGCACCGCCCAAATCTCGACGATGCGGTTCTTCTCGAG
>JANXWQ010000568.1 GCA_025351065.1 Chthoniobacter sp.
CACGGAAGCCACTGACGGCAATTTTGGCGCCTGGCGAACTTTCCTTAACCAATGCATCGCCCTGAAAAACGATGCCACCGAAACCGGCCGCACCGCCAAGTATATGCAGATGCGCGGGCTTAATCCCGATGGCACGCCCAACGCCGCCTATCCGGTGCTGCTCGATGTGGACAATCTTATAGACTACCTGCTCGACATTTTCTACGACGGCAGCTTCGACGCGCCACTTTCCACCTTTCTGAACAACGGTTCTAACAACTGGTTCGGCATGCGCGACCGCACCGGCACGCGCGGGTTCGCCTTCTTCATCCACGACAATGAGCACGGCCTCGACACCGGCAATCAAAGCTACAACCGCGTAGGCCCGTGGGGGGACCCGAATCTGAGTGTAACTAGTAACAACTGGGGGCAGAGTTGGTCGAATACGGTCACAAACGGCATTCCAGATCAGTACCACTCACGCGAAATTTTCAACCGCAGCAATCCGCAGTATCTCCACGAGCTGCTCGCCTTTAGTGCCGAGTACCGCCAGCGCTTCGCCGACCGCGTACAGAAGCATTGCTTCAACGGCGGCGCGCTGACGACCAACGCCGCGCTCATCCGGCTCAACGCACTCGCCGCCCTGGTCGATCCCATGATCCACGCCGAAGCCGCGCGTTGGGGCTCGAACTCGCTGAACCGAACTTCCTGGCTCAGCGCCAAGGCCACCATCACCAACTGTATCAACAATGGCGGCGCTCCGGATGCTCACCCCTTCGGCACGCAACCACGCACTTCGGTCATCATCGCGGAACTCCAAGGCTACCAGGATCCCGTGGGCAGCGCCAAGCCGCTCGCCTCCACCTTTCTCGCCCCCACCTTCAGCGGCCAGTTCAGCGGCTCGGTCAGCAACCCCTACACCTTTAACATCGCCAATCCCAACAGCCCGACCGGTACGATCTATTACTCGGTCAATGGGACCGACCCGCGCAACATCGGCGGAGGCATCAATGTCAGCGCACAGACCGGAGCCAGCCCCATCCCGGTCACGATCACCGGCACATCCAACGTGCAGGCCCGCGTCTATAACAGCGCCACGCAGGTCTGGAGTGCCCTGACCCAAACGCAATACTATCAGGGCAACCTCGCCACTTCGAGCAACCTCGCCATTTCCAAAATCCACTACCATCCCGCGGGCGCGGGCAACCTGACCCAGTTCGTGGAGCTAATGAACATCGGAGCCTCCAGTATCGACCTGAGCGGCGTCCACTTTACCCTAGGCATCCAGTTCACCTTTCCCACGGCCTACCCGCTCCTGGCCCCCGGCGCACGCCTGCTCATCGTGCGTGACATGAGCGCCTTCACCACCGCCTACCCGACCGTGCCCGCCGGACAAATTGCCGGCATCTTTGCCAATACCACTACGCTCTCGACGACCGGCGCACGGCTCCAACTCCTCGACGTGACCAACGCCGTCATCCGCGATTTTACCTATGACGACAAAGACCCGTGGCCCGAAAGCCCCGACGGCAGCGGCCCCGCCCTCGTCCTCAAACGCCCCACAACCAACCCCGACCACAGCATCGGCGCCAACTGGCGCGCGAGCTACGCCGTCGGCGGCTCGCCCGGCGTGGACGACGCGCTGCTTTACACCGCCTGGGCCACAGCCAACGGGATTACCGACCCCACCGCCACCGCCGACGCCGACCACGACGGCCTCACCGACCTCGTCGAGTACGGCCTCGGGGCAAATCCGAACGTCGCCTCGCTTTCCGAGCTGCCCGCGGCGGGCTCGCAGCCCGTCGATGTCGGCGGCATCGTCTCCGACTACCTCACCCTCACTTACTCGCGGGCCATCGGACGCGACGACGTGAGCTACGCCGTGGAAGCCACCACCGACCTCGTCACCTGGGTGCCCGCGGTCAACGTGGGCGCGCCGACCTTTAACAACAACGGCTACGAGACCCTCACCTACCGCCATCCCACCCCACGGGCCGGCCAGCCGCGGCAGTTCCTCCGCCTGCGCTTCACCAAGCTGCCGTAAGTCGCCGCGGGCCGGGCCAAACCCGCCCCAAAGATTTTTCTAGCCACCTGCGCGGCGGCTGGCTAGAAACGGCCCCGCAGTACCGGTCGGACGCGGAAGTGTTCCGGCCAAACCCACCCGCCGATGACCTCGGCGGAAACACACCAAAACCCAAGACCCAACCCTGTATCTTGTTACGTTTATGAAAAAACCCATCCTGCTCACCAGCATCCTCGCCAGCAGCGCCCTGTGCGTCACCGCCTTCGGCCAGGTCATCAATGGCAGCTTCAGCAACGGCCTCGCCGGCTGGACTGTCCAAGGCAGTAACACCATCGTCCCAACTCGCGCCAGCGCGACCCCCACCGTCCCCGGCCTCGGCAGTGCGACCGTCATCAATGGCAACACCGCCCTGCTCGACGTCTTGACCGGAGGCCCGCTGACCGTCACCAGCCTCTCGCAAACCTTCACCGTTCCGGGACAGGCCGCCGTGCGGAGCAAGTTTGGCAATGACGTCGGACGCCTCAGCCTCAGCAATTTCGGCGGCAAAGGCCGCAGCATTAAACTCGGCTTCCAGTTCCGGTTCCTGACCAGCGAAAGCCAGAACGCTCCGTTCGACTTTTTCCGCGCCACGCTCAACAGCAAGGGGCTCGCTTCCGCCATTCCCGCCGACACGCTCACTCCCGGAGCCAACGGCTTCACCCGCGCCGGTGTGCTCACCCAAGTCACTGCCGACATTTCCACCTTGCAGGGCAAATCCGCCACCCTCGCCTTTACCGTCGCCGATACCATCGACGCGGGCGTGAACAGCGGCGTGACCATCCAGAACGTCGTCCTCCTACCCTACGTGCTGCAGGACAACGACGCCATCGCCTCCGTCTATAAGAGCGGCCTGCCCATGGCGCTCGGCCAGCGCGACATCCTGCTCAATACCGTGCAAAGCGCCAACCGCGATGTGAACGAGCGCCTTTTCCGCCTCCGCGCGGACATCGCCGAAGCGGGCAACGCCGGGCCCACCGGCCACCACGGCAAAGACGCGAAGGACAGCAAAAAGACCATCGTCCCGCCCGAGGAGCCGCGCTGGGAAGTCTTCGCCACCGGCAACTACGGCAACCGCGATGTGGAAGCCGCCGGAGCGACCGCCGGCTTTACCACCGACCTCTACAGCGGCACCATCGGCGCGGAGTACAAAGCCACGCCGCATCTTACCCTCGGCCTCGCCACCACCTTCGTCGAGGGGGACAACGACCTCGGCCGCAATGTCGGCGACGTGCATGTCGAGGGCTACACCTTCTCCGGCTACGCCTCCTACGCCGAGAAAAACTTCTATGCCGACGTGCTCTATAACTTCGGCACCTTTCACGACGGCATCCAGCGCCAGACCGGTCTCGGCCACACCGCCACCGCCCAGCCCGACAGCAGCAGTAACAGCGCCCAGTTTAACACCGGCTACAACCTCTACCTCGGCGGCCTCGTCACCGGCCCCATCGCCGGACTCGACTACGTGAACGGCCACATCCACAGCTACAAGGAAGCGGGCGGCGGCCTCGCCGGCATCTCGGTCGGCGACCAGTACTTCGACTCGCTCGCCTCGCATGTCGGCTGGCAGGTTTCCTACCCGGTGCGCACCGGCTTTGGCCGCGTCACGCCGCAGCTCCGCGCCGAATGGGTGCATGAGTACCTGAACCCCCAAAAGACCATCGACGTGAAACTGCGCAACAGCCCCTACTACCTCGTCAATGGCGGCAACATCAGCCGCCTCGGCGGCTTCAAGGCCCGCGGCGCCACCGCCCAGTATGGCGATGACTACCTCAGCGCCGGAGCCGGCGTGAGCTTCGAGATCACCGACCGCGCCGCCGTCATCCTCGATTACGAGACCCGCGTCTTCCAGGACGACAGCACCGCGCACAACGCCTCCGTCACCGGTTCCTGGAAGTTCTAACCGACTTACTTTCAAGACCCAGTCGGAAAACCTATCGCGGGCCGGACGAGCACAGCTTGTCCGGCCCGCCTTTTTTTGCCGCGCAGGCTGAGGTTTGTTATTCCAAGCGGATGGCACCGATGCGCTGCATCACGCGCTCGCTGAGGCTTTGGTAAAGCTCGCGGCCTTCGCCGACGAGGTCGGCTTTGGTGAAAAACATGGGCTCACCGACGACTAGGGTGATGGGGGTGAAAAGGCGCGGCTTTCCGCCGCGCGGAAAGGCCTGGTGTGCGCCGAAGATGCGCATGGGGACGACGGGCGCGAGGGTTTTGGCAATGATCAGACCGAGGCCGGGCAGCGCGGGCATGAAGTCGCCGTCGAGGGTGCGGGAGCCTTCAGGAAAGATGACCGTCGAGTGGCCGGCACGGACGAGGCGGATGACATTCTTCAGCGCGCTCATGTCGGCGCGATCCTGATTGACTGGGATGACGTTCAGGTGCGGCAGGATGGGGCCGAGGATGGGCCAGTCGAGCAGGGTCTTGCGGGCCAGGTAATAGATTTCGCGCTGGCAGGCGATGCCGGCGAGCGGCGGGTCGAGATAGCTCTCGTGGTTCATCGCCAGGATCGCGCCGCCTGCTTCGATGATCCGTTCGCGATGCACGACGCGGTAATCAAAAAGCGTCCGCGAGAGGAACTGCGCGATGCGGTAGCCGAACTGGTAATGAACACCCACGGGAAGAAAGGTATGAGGGATGCAGGATGAGTTATGAAACCTAGGGGCGGCGCTTATTCGTCACTCACACCTCATACTTCATACCTCCACCCTTCCCCTCCTCGACCAACTTGAGACCTTTGAGCTTCAAGCGTCCGACGATTTCCCCGGCTACGCCATCCACGGTCAGGTTCGAGCTGTCGATCACATGGGCGTCTTCGGCGATGATGAGCGGCGAAGTACGGCGGGTGGAATCGACTTTGTCCCGCGTGGCGACCGAGTCCGTCAGACCTTGCGCGGCACGGCGGCGGGCGCGGACTTCGGGGGATGCATCGACGTAGAATTTGTAGGGCGTTTCGGGAAAGACGGCGGAGCCGATGTCGCGGCCTTCCATCACGATGTCGTGGTCGCGGGCGTAGGCGCGCTGTTTGGCCACGAGGATGCGGCGCACTTCGGGGATGGTGGCGATGGCCGAGACGTTGGCGTTGACCTCATCGGAGACGAGGTGCGGCTCGGGATCGAGGCCGTCGAGCAGGATGGTGGACTGCCCCTCGGCGACGCCACAGACGATGTCGGTGAAATGGAGGAGCTGGTGGACGCGGTTGGCGTCGGCGGTGGGGACGCCTTTCGAGACGGCGAGCCAGGTGATGGCGCGGTACATCGCACCGGTGTTGACATAAACAAAGCCGAGGCGGCGGGCGAGGGCGCGGGCGACGCTGCTTTTGCCGGACGCCGCCGGCCCGTCGATGGCGATGACGAGGTGCTCAACCACAGGTCAGTGCGTGGGCAGGGAGGTGACGACGTGGGTTTGCTCGCCGGGCGGCTGACGTATAATTTTTTCGAGCGTGTCGTAAAATCCAGGGTAAGACGTATTCACGCAGGCTGTTCCGGTGATCGTCGTTTCTCCTTCGGCAAACAAACCGGCAATGGCAAAGGCCATGGCAATGCGATGGTCGCCGAAGCTGTCGAGCCGCGCGCCTTTGAGCGGGGTGCCGCCGATGATTTCGAGCCCGTCCTCGGTTTCGGCGACCTGCGCGCCCATCGCGCGGAGATTCATCGCGATGGCGGCTAGGCGGTCGGTTTCCTTGACGCGCAGTTCGTTGGCGTCGGCGATGATGGTCTTGCCGTGGGCCAGCGCGGCGGCGACGGCAAGGATGGGAATTTCGTCGATGACGTTGGCGATTTCCGCGCCGCGAATCTCAGTGCCGCGCAGCCGCGCGCCCTGGATGTCGATGACGCCAACGGGCTCGGCCTGCGGATTTTCGATGACCTCGCGAATGGCCGCGCCCATGCGGATGAGCACCGCGAGCACGCCGGTGCGGGTGTCGTTGAGGCCCACGTTTTTCACCAGCAAACGCGAGTGCGGCTGGGCGGCGGCAGCCACGAGCCAAAAGGCCGCGCTGGAAATATCGCCCGGCACCATGAACTCGCGCGACTCGGGCGTCTGCTCGCCGAAGACGGAAACGGTCAGCCCCTGCTTCTGCGGGCGCACGAGAAAATACTCGAGCATGCGCTCGGTGTGGTCGCGGCTTTGCGTGGGCTCGGTGACGCTGGTTTTGCCTTTGGCAAACATCCCTGCGAGGAGCACCGCGCTTTTCACCTGCGCGCTGGCGACGGGGCTGACGTACTGGATCGGCTTGAGTTTACCGCCTTCGATGACGAGCGGCGGACGACCGTCCTTGCCCTCGGCGGTGATCTTCGCGCCCATGCGGGTGAGGGGCTCGATGACGCGCTTCATCGGGCGCTTCGAGAGCGAGGCGTCGCCCACGAGCCGGCTGCGAAAGGGCTGCCCTGCAAGGATGCCGGCCATGAGCCGCATGGTGGTGCCGGAATTTCCGCAGTCGATATCGCCCTTCGGTTTCGTAAAAGCGCGGCGCACGCCGTGGACGATGAGCGTGGTCTCGTCGGCCTGCTCGATCTTCACGCCGAGCGCGCGCATGGCGCTGACGGTGGAGAGGCAGTCCTCGCTCGGCAGGAAACCCTTGATGACGCACGGCCCGTTGCTCATCGCGGCGAGCATGACGGAGCGGTGCGAAATGCTCTTGTCGCCCGGGACTTCGAGTTCGGTTTGGATCGTGGGGGCGCGGCGGATTTTCCAGTCGGACATCGGGGTTTTTACTTGAGGAGCCGCAGGCGGTCGCGCTGCGTTTTGGCTGCGGTGAGAAAGGCGGTCATCGGTTCGTCTTGATCGAGCAGTGTGATGATCCCGCGCAGCTTTTCAATCATCGCTTCGGCGGATTTGCGCACGGCCTCGCGATTGGTGCGCAGAATCTCCGCCCACATCGCCGGCGGGCCGGCGGCGACGCGCGTGGTGTCGCAAAAACCGGGGCCGCAGAACTCGAAGGCGCGCGCGTTTTCCGCGAGCACGGTCTGCACCAGCGTGGCGGCGAGCAGGTGCGGGAGGTGGCTGACGAGGGCGACGATTTCGTCGTGCGCGGCGGGCGCGACTTCGAGCACGCGCGCGCCGAGCATCTGCCAAAACGCGCGCACCTCGGCGAGCGCGCCCGCGTCTGTGGCGGCGTCGGGCGTGACGATGCAGGCCGCGCCGTCGAACAGTTCCGCCCGCGCCGCACCGATGCCGGTTTGCTCCGAACCCGCCATCGGATGACTGCCGACGAAACGCCCGCGCCCGTGAAAAATCGCGCCAACGTCCGCGACGACGGACGCTTTCACGCTGCCCACATCGGTGACGATGGTGCGCTGCGAAATCGCGTCCGCAATTTCGCGCGCCAGCGCCGGCATGGCCCCGATGGGCACGCACAGCACCACGAGATCCGCACCCGCCACGATGCCGCGCAAATCCGTGGAAGCCGCGTCCGCGATGCCGAGCGCCGCGATCTCCGCAACCGCCGCCGCGCGCCGCGCCCACAGCGCCGTGCGCCAGCCGCCAGCCCGCCGCGCCGCGAGCGCGATGGAGCCGCCGAGCAGGCCGGGGCCGATGATGGCGAGCGTTTTCATGCGAGGAAAAAAAGCCCGGCCCGCCAGCGCTATCGCCTGGCGGGCCGGGCTGAGAAAGTCAGCAAATGGCGCGCGTTACGGGACGAGGAAGCTCTTGCCGGAATACGGATCCTTCACCTCCGTGCCGGGCGGGAAGCCGCGCACGTCGATGTATTTGAGCCCGTCCGACGGACTGGACACAAAGCCCGGCTTGCCCGGCACCGGCTTGCCATAGGGAATTTCGCCGACATGCACCGGCTGCTCGGGCACGGGGTTGACGGGCGCTTCATTCGCCGTGGGCTTGTCGTGCTTCTCCGGCTTCTCAGTTTCCTCGCCGGGCTCGGGCCTAGGCTTGGTTTTTTCCGTGGCGTTCGGGTCGGTCGGATGAAAGCCGCCGCGCTTGGGCGACTGGCGGTGGGTGTTTTCTTCGCACGCAGCGAAGAGGGCAAAAGTGGCGGCGAGAGAGACCGGAAGGAGGATGCGCTTCATAAGTTGCCCAGGCATTTACCGAAGCCGCGCGCGGGTGACAATGGAAAAAATCCGGCGTCCGCGCGCAAAGCTGGCCACTGCTTGTGTGAAAAATTTAGCGCCCGGAGGTTGTCGGCCCCGCGCCCGCAGGACGGTAGGGGTTGCCCCGCCCATCACTCCCGTCGCCATCGAGCGATGTCCGCGGGCTGTCTTTTACCCATATACCAGTCGGCGGTATGGCCGGTTTGGGAGCTGGCCGCGGAATAGATGGATGCTCAATGGCATAAATCTCTGCGCGAGATTTGAAGCGGTAGCTCAGCGGCTCACGCCAACCGACGAAGATCAGCCCCGCAACAATCGCGCAATAAAGCAGCCAACCGCCGATTCTAGCGGCCACGTTTTCCGCCTCCCTTGTCATCATTGATTGGGGCGTGCGGCGCGTCCATCGAGGTTTTTTGCCACATCCACGAATTCTCGCGGGCAGGCGTGGCCGCCTCGGCAGTCGCGGGTGCGGAGGAGGCCGGTGCTGTAGCCGTGAGCACGGGCGGTGGGTTTCCGGCCACGCTGCTGAAGTGCGCCCTGTATGGCTGCTTCCAACCGACACTGATCAGCATGATGAGAAAAAGAAATGCGATGAGTTCTTTCATAGGTCACGCAGACTTTTCCGCTCCTTTCACGATGTCAAGCACCACTCGCCGCGCGCTCGGAGAGTCGGATGATCTCCGCGTACTCCGCCGCCGTCACCGGCAGCACCGAGAGGCGAGATTGCGTCACCAGCTTGATCGCGCTCAGCTTCGTGTGGGTCTTGATTTCCTCCAGCGTCACGGGCCGCCGCAGCGCGCGCACCGGCGTGAGATCCACGCACGACCAGTCGCCCTCCGTCGCCGTCGGATCGGGGTACGCCTCCGCGGCCACCTGCGCGAGGCCGACGACTTCCTTGCCTACCACGCTGTGGTAGAAAAGCACCGCGTCGCCCTTGCGCATTGCGCGCAGATTCAGCCGCGCCTGAAAGTTGCGCACGCCGGTCCACGCCGCGCGCCCTTCTTTCACGAAATCCGCCCACGAATACGCGGTCGGCTCCTGCTTCACGATCCAGCATTGCGCGGTCTTGCTCATCCGCCGAGTCAGCCGCAACGCCGCGTCCGCGCAAGCGAAATTCCGCGCGCCACGGTCGATCTTTTCGCTTGAAGCCGCTTTTCGCCGCGCAGATAGTCCTCGCTCGTTTCCAGCACGGGGAGTTAGCTCAGTTGGTAGAGCGCGTCGTTCGCAATGACGAGGTCAGGGGTTCGACCCCCCTACTCTCCACGTCTGGAAAACAAGGCTGGCAAAGGATTCGCGGGCGGCGGGCGGGTTTCGGAAAAAAGGCGCCGGGCCGCTGCGCTACAGCCGCAGCACCTGCGCGGCGGCGTCCGGCGGCAGCCAGTCGAGGTGCGTGGTGGTGATGAGCTTTTGCGCGCCGGCCGGCAGCGCGGCGAGCAGCGCGGCGCGGCGGGTGAGGTCGAGTTCGCCGAAAATGTCGTCGAGCAGCAGCACCGGCGGCGCTGCGAAATACCCCTCCAGCAGCCGCGCCGCGCCGAGCTTCAGCGCGAGCACGAGCGTGCGCTGCTGGCCTTCGCTGGCCAGGGCGGACGACTGGCCGTTGAGGGAAAACGCCAGGTCGTCGCGATGCGGCCCCGTGGTCGTCTGGCGCAGCCGCGCGTCCTCTTTCCGCGCGGCGGTGAGCGTGGCGGGAAAGTCCTCGCCGCACCCCGGCACGTACGCGATCCGCAACTGCTCCCCCGCCCCGCTGATCGCCGCGTGCGCCGCGCCCACGGGCTCCTGCAGCTCGCGGATCAAGCGTCCGCGCCCTTCCGCGACCCGCCCGCCCGCGGCGAGCAGCGGCTCGTCGAAGGCTTCGATCTCCCGCCAGCGCGGGGCCGCCGCTTTCAGCAGCAGGTTGCGCGAGCGCAGCGCCCGCTCGTAATCGCGCAGCGCACGCCGGTGCGAACCGTCGAGCTGCGCCGCCGTGAAATCCAAAAACCGCCGCCGCCCGTCGCCCGGCCCGCGCACCAGCTCGATGTCGCGATTCCCAAAATAGACCAGCCGGGCGATCTCCAGATACTCGCGCGCGGCCTTCTGCTCCACGCCATCGAGCGCCAGTTTTTTCCGCTCGCGGCTGAGATAGTACTGCATGTGCCGCTGCGCGAAAAATCCGTCCACCACCAGCCCACGCCGCTCGTGCTGGATGACGTGCGCCAGCCGCGTAACCCGCGGCGATTGCAGCCGCAGCAGGATGCACGCGGCCTCCAGCAGCGAAGTCTTGCCCCGCGCATTCGGCCCCACGATGAAATTCGCTCCCGGCGCAAACTCCGCCTCGAACGCGTCGAAGCAGCGGAAATGACGGACTTTGAGCGAGGAAAGCACGCGCGCTGTGTAGAGCCTGTCCGCGCGTGCAGCAAGGCGGCGCGCGCGATTGCAAACGGCACGCATTCTGCGAAGAACACCGCTCCCAAAACCCATGCATCGCCTCACCGACCTCCTCCTTTCGTCGCATGAAAAATTCCAGCAACTCGGCTGGCTCGGCGTGCTGGCCTACGCGGCTGCCATCGTAGTGCTGCAGATAGTCTTCGTGCCGCTCGCGCCGTTTGCCGTGGCGGCGGGCGGCGGCTTCGGTTTTTTGAAAGGCTTCATCGCCATTACCCTCGGCACGAACGGCGGCGCGGCGGTCAACTTTCTCATCTCGCGCCACCTCGCGCGCAACGCCGTGCAGCGCTGGCTCGGGCAGCACGAAAAATTCCGCCTCATCGACGGCGCGGTGGGTCGCGAGGGCTGGAAAATCATCGCGTTGCTGCGCCTGTGCCCGATCCCCTTTGGCATCGCCAACTACGCCTACGGGCTCACGGCCATCGGCTTCTGGCCGTACTTTCTCGCCACGTTTTTCGCCATCATTCCGGCGAACTGTTTCTTCGTCTGGATCGGCACCAGCGCCCACCACGGCCTCGCCGCCGCCACCGGCGCGGAGCACGCGAAACATCCCGGCGAATACGTCTTCCTCGCCGTCGGTCTCGTCGCATTTTTCCTCGTGCTCCGCCACCTCACGAAGCTCGCCAAAGCGGCGGTGGCGAAAGCGGATCAACCCGCCGCCGAATAACGGCAGCATCCGCGGGAACGGGTTCAAACTGAGGGGCTCATTTTTTTAACGCAGAGACGCAGAGACGCAGACAGCGCAGAGATTTTGACTGGCAAAATCTTCAGGCCAAACGGCGCCACTCATCTCCTCCCTCTGCGTCCTCTGCGCCTTTGCGTCTCTGCGTTAAAAACAAACCGCCCGCGCCGGATAACGGCCGCCGCCTGCTCTCAAATCAATTTAAACCGCGCGAGGTCTTGCGAGTCCACGACGCCGATGGGGCGGTCGCTTTCGTCCAGCACGACGAGGTCGTCAATGCGATGGGTTTCGAGGATGTGCAGCACCTCCGCCGCGAGCCGGTCGCCGTGGATGGTGATCGGGTGGCGCGTCATGAAATCGCCGACGGCGCGCTCCAAAAGATCGGCCTGCTTTTGAAAGTGCCGGCCAAAATCGCCATGCGTGAAAATGCCGAGCAGCCGGCCTTTTTCGTCCACGACTTCGGCGGCACCGGCGCGCGCTTTCGCCATCGCGTGCAGGACCTCGCGCACGAGCAGCGTCGGCGGCACCACGGCCATTTGCTCCGCGCTGCGCATGATCTGGTGGACCTTCAGCAGCAGCGTGCGCCCGAGCCGTCCGCCGGGATGATAGCGGGCGAAGTCCTCCTTGTTGAAGCCGCGCGCCTCGAGCAGCACCATCGCCAGCGCATCGCCGAGCACGAGCATGACCGTGGTGCTGGAGGTGGGCGCAAGGTTCAGCGGACAGGCCTCCTGCTCCACGCTCGCGTCCATATGGACGTGGCAGTTTTGCGCGAGAAAAGATTTCGCGTTGCCGGTCATCGCGATAATCCGTACGTCGAAACGCTGGAGCGCGGGGAGGATGTTGATGAGTTCGTCCGTCTCGCCGCTGGCGCTGAGCGCGAGCACCACATCGCCGTCCGCGACCACGCCGAGATCGCCGTGCAGCGCGTTCAGCGAATTCAGCACAACGGCCGGAGACCCTGTGCTGGTCAGCGTCGCCGCGATTTTCTCCCCGATGTGCCCCGACTTCCCCACACCCACCACCACTACCTTGCCGCGCTTTTCCACGCTCTGCCGGATCGTCTCCACCGCCTGCGTGAAAGAATCATCCAGCCGCGCACCGAGCCGCTGCACTTCGGCGAGTTCGAGCGCGATGACGCGGCGGGCTTTTTCGAGATAATCCATGCGGGCGGATGCTACCGGAACCGTCGCGCGCGGCGACAGGCGAAATTCACATCCGCCCGTCTTCCTCCTGCAGCTTGAAATCCAGCAGCAGCGCGCCGAGCCGCTCCAGGGCTTGCTCGGCGTCGGCCCCCACGGCTTCGAGCGTGATGCGCGAGCCGCAGTCGAGATTGGCCGTCAGCACCTCCATGATGCTCCCGCCGCAGAAACATTCGTCGCCCTTCCGAATCGTCACCTCGCTTTTGAACTCCTGCACCGCGCGCACAAACTCCGCGGCGGGCCGCGCGTGCAATCCCATCTGGTTCACAATTTCGACTTCTTTCCTCATGCGGCGCGGAACATAGATGCCGCCGCACCCGTGACAAGCCCCGCCACTCCCAACGCCCCCGTCGCCGCGCAATACGTGGTCACTTTCCTCAAGCCCGAGATGCTGCACATCTACCGGCAGATCACCGCCCTGCGCGCGTTTCGGCCCGTGGTATTTTGCCAAAAGCGGGAGCACGAAAAAGAATTTCCGTTCGAGAAAATCGTCGTGCTCCCGAAGCCGCGCACGCACCAGCTCCGGCGCTTTGTGCAAAAGCAACTGCTCGGCCGCCCGATCACCATCTACCGCTCCGAGGCGCGGCGCATCCTCGCCGCGCTGGAGCAAAGCGGCGCGCAACTGCTGCACATTTATTTCGGCCACATCGGCGTGCATCTGCTGCCGTTGCTGGAAATCTGCGGGCTGCCGGTCATCATCAGCTTCCACGGTGCCGACGCGCAGATCGACCTGCACAAGCCGGCCCACCTCGCCCGCACCCGCCGCATGCTCGATCTCGCCACGCTGCTGCTCGTGCGCTCGGAATCGCTCGCCGCGCGGCTCGTCGCGCTCGGCGCACCGCCGGAAAAAATCCGTCTGCACCGCACCGGCATCCCGCTCGATGAAATCCCCTGCACCCAGCGCACCGCGCCCACCGACGGCGCCTGGCGCTGCGTGCAGGCGGGTCGGCTGATTGCGAAAAAGGGGCTCGCCACCAGCCTCCGCGCCTTTGCGGAATTCGCCCGCGAATTTCCCGCAGCCACCTTCACCATCGCCGGCGAAGGCCCGCAGCTACAGGAACTCCGGGCGCTGGCCGATGCGCTCGGCATCGCCGATCGCGTCACGTTTCCCGGCTTTCTGCCGCAGGAAAAACTGCGCGCCCTCTGCGCCGGCGCGCACCTTTTCCTCCACCCCAGCGAACTCGGCCCCGATGGCAATCAGGAAGGCGTCCCCAACGCCATGCTCGAAGCGATGGCCAGCGGCCTGCCCGTCGTCGCCACCACGCACGGCGGCATCCCCGAGGCCGTCGAGCACGGCATCAGCGGCCTGCTCACGCCCGAGCGCGATTTTGCCGCCCTCGCCGCCTCCCTCATCACCCTCGCCCGCGACCCCGCCCGCTACGCCGCCATGAGCGCCGCCGCCGCCAGCCGCGTCCGCGCCGCCTTCGCCCTCCCCGCCCAGGCCCGCGCCCTCGAAGCCCTCTACCACGAAGCCCTCGCCCGCTAGCGGGCGGGATGCGCCAAGGTTTTCGGCGGGTTATGCTTTTTGCATTTTCCGCGAGCCTCAGATCGCGCAACTTTCACTCCCACATCCCATGAACCCACGCCGCCTCCTCATCCGCGCCCTACCCATCGGCATTGCCGTGCTGGTCGTTTTCTTCCAGTATTTTTCTTCGGAAAAATTCACCAACGAAGCGGGCCGCACCGCCCACCATGCGCTGAATCCGCAGCAGGAGGAGCAGCTCGGTTTGCAAAGCTACCAGCAGGTTTTGCAGGAATCGCAGACCATCGACTCCGGCCCAGAATACGAGCTGGTCAAACGCGTGGCCGCCCGCCTCGCGGGCGCGACCGGCCCGGCGGCGACCACTTTCCACTGGCAGGTCTCGCTCGTCAGCAGCCCGCAGATCAATGCCTTCTGCCTGCCCGGCGGCAAGATCGTGGTCTATACCGGCATCCTCCCGGTGGCGCAGACCGAGGCCGGGCTCGCCACCGTGATGGGTCACGAAATGGCCCACGCCACCTTGCGCCACGGCTCCGAGCGGCTGCTCCAGCAAAAGGCCACGCAGACGCTGCTCACCGGCGTGCAGACTTCGCTCGGCGACATGAACTACGAGCAGCAGCGCGCCATCATGGGGGCCATCGGCGCGGGCGCGCAGTACGGCGTGCTGCTCCCCTTCAGCCGCGATCACGAGAGCGAGGCGGACAAAATCGGCCTCTCGTATATGGCGCGCGCCGGTTTCGACCCGCGCGAAGCCGTCGCCTTTTGGCAGCGCATGAGCGAGGCCAGCTCCGGCAGCGGCAAGCCCATGGAATTCATGTCCACCCATCCCTCCGACGCCACCCGCATCGCCCAGCTCAAAGCCCTCCTCCCCCAGGCCCAGGCCGAATACGACCGCACCAAACCGCGGTGAGCCGGGGCGGGCCGCGCGGGTGGCTTAAAGGGCGAACAGCTCCTCCACTTTTCGGGCGGCGTCGGCGACTTCGATGGGGCGGCCGATTTCGCTTTCGAGGCTCGTCATTTTCACACCGCCGATGCCGCACGGCGTAATGGCGCGGTAGGGTGCGAGGTCGCCGCCGACGTTCAGCGCAAAGCCGTGCATGCTGACCCAACGACGGACGCCAATGCCGATGGATGCGATCTTTTTCTCCCCAACCCAGACGCCGGTGAGCCCTTCGCGCCGCTGGCCCGCGACGCCGTAGTGCGCGCAGACGGCGATGAGCATTTCCTCCAGTGCGCGAAGGTAGCGGTGAAGGTCCTGGCCGCGCGTTTTCAGATCCAAAATGGGGTAGCCGATGAGTTGGCCGGGACCGTGGTAGGTGGCCTGTCCGCCGCGCCCGGTGACGACGAGCGGATGCGGCAATGCGGCGGGATCGCCCAGACTGGCGCGGTCGGGTGTGCGACCAATGGTATAGACGGGCTCGTGTTCGAGGAGCAGGAGGGTGTCCGGCACGGCGGAGTCGGTGAGCTTGCGGGCGACGAGGTCTTCCTGCAAGGCGAGGGCCTCGGCGTACGGGAGGC
>JANXWQ010000595.1 GCA_025351065.1 Chthoniobacter sp.
CGATCCAAAGCAGACAAAGCGTGATCGAGGCGATGACGCCGGCGGCAGCGGGAATCGGGAAGCCGCGAAATTCCTTGTTCGCAGCGGTGGCGTTGGCGGCGGCGAGGCAGTTGAAACGCGCCAGCCGCAACGCGCCGCAGACGAGATACACCGACGCAATGACCCATCCGGTGCGGGGAAATTCATGGAGCACGATGCGATAGACCATGAGCGCCGGGGCGACGCCAAAGGAGACGATGTCGGCGAGCGAGTCGAACTCGCGGCCGAACGGGCTTTCGTTGCCGCCGAGGCGGGCGAGGCGGCCGTCGAGCGCATCGAAAACGCAGGAAAGCAGGATGAGCCAGATGGCCATGTGGAATTTCTCGGCGGCGAGTTTTTCCACGGCCTCGGCGGTGGCGGGCGTCGCTGCGGCCTGGACGAGCGCGCCCTCGAGAATTTTGAGCGTGGCGGCAAAGCCGCAGAACAGATTGCCCGCCGTCATCAGATTCGGCAGGAGGTAGATCTTCGGGTTGCCGTCGTCGCTCATCGGGTCAGAAAGCCGGCGCGGGCGGTTTGGGAAAACGCGCGATGATCGTGATCGCGCCGGTCACGCGGTCACCCACGGCCACGTCCACTTTGGCGTCGAGCGGCAGGTAGATTTCCGTGCGCGAGCCAAAGCGGATCATGCCGAAGCGATGCCCGCGCGGGACGTCGTCGCCGACCTGCGACCACGGCACGATGCGCCGGGCAATCGCCCCCGTGAGCTGCCGCACCACGAGCGTCGCCCGTTTGCCTTCGAAGGCCCACGTCAGCGCCTCGTTTTTCTCCGAGCACAGCGGATCACGCGCGTCGAGAAAAAGGCCGGGGTGATGCTGGACGTAGGTGATTTTTCCCGCGATGGGCGCGCGGTTCACATGCACGTCGAAGACCGAGAGAAAAACACCCACGCGCCGGCATTTCGTTTTCAAAACCTCGTGCTCTTCGATCTCCACGATGTCGGCCACCACGCCATCGGCGGCGGAGAGAATCAGCTCCTCGCCTTCCGGCAAAGGGCGGTCCGGGTCGCGGAAAAAATTCATGCAGAAAAGCAGCAGCGCCGTGGCGAGCCACATGAGCCACATCCAGTGCGCTAGCGCGCCGACGAGGCCGAGCGCGGCGATGATGGCAAAGATGTGGCGGCCTTCGTAGAGAGTCTGAAATCGCATGAGGCGGCAGACGCTACGCGCCGCGCGCAGGCGGGTAAAGCCCCGCGGTGCGGGCTTCCCATTGCACAACCCGGCAGATCGCCGACTTGCATGAAAAGGCAGAGGAGCCACGGATGAGCACGGATGGACACGGATGTTGGGTCTTTCCAATCCGTGTCCATCCGTGTTCATGCGTGGCTAAAAATCCGCATGACTTCGTCCGCTCCCTTCCTCTGCATCGGCCACCGCGGCGCGCGCGGGCATGAGCCGGAAAATACGCTGCGCTCCGTCCGGCGCGCGCTGGCGCTGGGCGCGGATGGGATCGAGATCGACGTGTGGTTTGTGGACGGGGAACTCATCGTCATCCACGACGCCCGGCTGGAGCGCACCACGAACGGACGCGGCTACGTCTCGCGGAAAACCTGCGCGCAACTGCGCGCGCTCGACGCTGGCGAGGGCGAGCGCATCCCGACGCTGCGCGAGGTTTTTGAAACCGTGGAGCGCCGGGCGGTCATCCACATCGAACTGAAGGGCCGGCGCACCTCCGGTCCGGTGCGGGCGCTCATCGCGGAGTTCGTCGAGCGGCGCGGGTGGCGTTACGAGGACTTCGTCGTCTCGTCATTTCACCGCGCCGAGCTGCGCACCATCAGTGACCCGCGCATCCCCATCGCGCTGCTGCTCACACGGCCCACGAAGCTCTACGCGCTGAGCGCGCGGCATGTGCGCGCGGTTGCGGTCAATCCCGCGCTGCGCTACGTCACGCGGCCCTTCGTCGAGGACGCGCACCGGCGCGGGCTGAAGGTTTTTGTCTATACCGTAAACGAGCCCGCCGACCTCGCGCGGATGCGGGAGTGGGGCGTCGATGGCGTCTTCACCGACTTCCCCGAGCGCGTGCTCGCGCCGTGACGCGCGCGCATTTTCCGACTCGCCAGCACAAAAACTGCGACTACCCTCCGCGCATGCGCACCCTGACTCCCCGCATCATCCTCGCCACGTTCGCCGCTCTCATCGCCGCCTGCTCCGCGCCGCGACCGCTGCCGAAATACCAAAAGCCCATCGCCCGCACGCAGTTTCAAACCGTGCGCACCACGGCTTACACCCACACCGAGGACGACCACGTCCAGTACACGAACCACAACGCGCTCGGCGGCTGCCTGCAATGCGGGCAAATCAACAGCGCCGCCGCCGACTGGTCGCGCTGGCCCGCGGGCACGGTTTTCCGCATTCAGGAAACGGGCGAGCTTTACCGCGTGGATGACTACGGCTGGGCGCTTGCCGGCACGAATACGATCGACCTCTACAAGCCCTCGCGCGCCGCGATGAACGCGTGGGGCGTCCGCCAGGTGACCATCGAAAATCTGCAATGGGGCGATCCGCAGCGCAGCCTCGCGGTGCTCCGCCCGCGCTCGAAGTACCGGCACATCCGCCGCATGGTGGACGAAATGGAAAACCGCATGGCCGAGCTGGCGCGGCCCGTGCCCACAGCATCGGCGTCGCTCGCCACCACCGCACCCGCCGCCGTGCCGATGTCCACTGCGGGGCCGGTCGGTTCGGTGGAAAATCCCGCGCCTAGCCGGGTGAAGATCAGCGGCCAGGTTGGCGTTGTCGTCAGCAACGCGCGCGGGCCGGTCGCGAACAATCCCTTTTTCACCAACACGCCGCGCTGAAGCGCCGCTAGCCGTAGCGGCCTTCGATGTAGTCGGCGGTTCGCGTGTCGGAGGGATGGAGGAAAAGATCCTCGGTGCGGCGGTGCTCGATGAGTTCGCCCATGAGCATGAAGATGGCTTCGTCGCTGGCACGGCGGGCCTGGGCCATGTTGTGGGTGACGATGAGGATGGTGAATTTTCCGCGCAGCGAAAACATCAGCTCCTCGATGGCGCGGGTGCCCTCCACGTCGAGCGCGCTGCACGGCTCGTCCATGAGGATGACCTGCGGTTTCAACGGGAGGAGACGGGCGATGCAAAGCTTCTGCTGTTGCTCGAGCTGGAGCGCGGTGGCGCGGGTGTGCAGGCGGTCTTTCAAGTCGGCCCACAGGCCGACCTCGGTGAGCGCTTCCTCGACGGCCTGGTCGAGCGCGGCGCGTTTTTGCTCGGAGCGTTCGTGGTGGATGCGCAGGCCGAAAACGACGTTTTCATAGACCGAGATGGGCAACGGATTGGGCCGCTGGAAAACCATGCCGACGCTTTTGCGCAGCTCGATGAGCGAGACGTCGGGGTCGTAGATGTTCTTGCCGAGGATTTTGATTTCGCCGGTGGTGGTGACGTAGCCGTAGCGCTCGTTGACGCGGTTGAAGCAGCGCAGCAGCGTCGTTTTTCCGCAGCCGCTCGGGCCGATGAGCGAGGTGATGAGGCCGTCCTTGATATCGACGGTGACGTTCTTGAGCGCCTGGAATTTGGCATACCACAGGCAGAGATCGCGGGCGGTGAGGCTGTTCGTGGCGACGTTCATCCGAAAATCCCGTTCACGTATTCGTAGGTGCGGCGGTCCTTCGTGTTGTCGGAGAAAATCACGTCGCTACCGTCGAGTTCGATGATCTCACCATTCCAAAGGAACATGGTGCGGTCGGCGAGTCGGCGGGCCTGTTGCGTGAGATTGGTCACGAGGATGATGGTCATTTCCTTGCGCAGTTCTTTGAGCACGTCCTCGATGCGCATGGTGGTGACGGGGTCGATGGCGATGCTGAATTCATCGAGGCACAAAATGTCGGGCTCGTGGGAAAGGGCGCGGGCGATGGTGAGGCGCTGCTGCTGGCCGCCGGAGAGCTTGGTGCCGAGCGAGTCGAGGCGGTCTTTGACCTCGTCCCAGAGGGCGGCTTGGCGCAGGCATTTTTCGACGTGGGCATCGAGAAACGCGCGGTCGCGCACGCCCGCGGTGCGCGGGGCGAAGGCGACGTTTTCATAAATGGAAAGAGGCAGGCCGACGGGCAGCGGCGCGACCATGCCGATCTTGCGGCGCAGGCCATAGACATCGCGCACGCGCTGCACGTCCTCGCCATCGACTTTGATGGTGCCGGTCATGCGCGTGCCGGCGGTGAACTCGAAGGTGCGGTTGATCGCGCGAAGCAGCGTGGTTTTGCCAGACTGCGCGGGGCCGATGATGCCGAAGATTTCGTTCGGCTCGATGTGGAAGGAGATGCCGTGGTGGACTTCTTTCGCGCCGTAGAAGGTGCGGAGATTTTCGACTTCGATTTTGTGGCCGTTGGTGTTGCTCATGGCGCTACCATTTTTTGCGTCCGCGCAGCCAAGAACGAAAGGCGATGGCCGTGGCGTTGACGAAAAGGACGAGGACGATCATCACCGTGGCGATGGCGAAGGGGAGCGAGGGCGCGGCGTTGTGGGCCTGCGTGGCGATGTAGTAGAGGTGCATCGAGAGCGCCATGCACTGATCGCGGAAGGGGTCGTAGAGAAACAGGCCGGTGCCCTCGACGCCTTTGAAAATGGCGACCCCGGTGAGCATGACGGGCGCGGTTTCTCCGGCGGCGCGGCTGACTTGCAGGATGACGCCGGTGAGGATGCCGCTGATCGAGTTGGGCAGCACGATGCGCCAGATCGTTTGCCAGCGCGTCGCGCCGACGTTCCAGCACGCTTCGCGAAATTGCATCGGCACGCTGGAGAGCGCTTCTTTCGTGGAGGCGATGATGACGGGCAGCGTCATGATCGCGAGCGTGAGCGACGCAGCGACGATGCTTTTGCCCATGCCCGCCGCATAGACGAAGGCGCCGAGGCCGAAGAGCCCGTGGACGATGCTGGGCACGCCCGCGAGATTCACGACGGCGAGATTCACGATGCGGGTGAACCAGCTTTCACGCGCGTATTCGTTCAAATACACGGCGGCGAGCACGCCGATGGGCGCGCTCACGAAGAGCGAAATGGTGACGATGTAAAGCGTGCCGACGATGATGGACCAGATGCCGCCTTTCACGCCGCCGAGCCGCGGGTTCGTCGTGAGAAATTCCCAGCTTAGCGAAGGCCACCCCTGGATGACGACGTGGCCGACGATGAGGATGAGCGGGATGACCATCAGCGCCGCCATCCCGCCGAAAAAACATTTCGCCGTGAACTCGCGCCGCAATTTTTTCCGCGTGAAAGCGGTCTCGCCAAACTGAACCGGGTTTTTCGCGAGGTCGTGCATGGTCACTTCCGGCGGACGCCTTTCACGATGAGATCGGCGCTGAGATTCACGATGAAGGTGATGGTGAAAAGCAGGATGCCGATGAGGAAAAGCACCTGGTAGTGGTCGCCACCCTTGTTCGATTCGCCGAGTTCCGCCGCGATGGTGGCGGTGAGGGTGGCGTCGGGATCGGTGAGCGCATGCGGGATGCGGATGCTCTGCCCCGTCGCCATGAGCACGGCCATCGTCTCGCCCACGGCGCGGCCCACGCCGAGGAGCACGGCGGCGAGCAGACCGTTTTTCGCGGCGGGAATGAGGACGCGCCAGACCATCTGCCACTGCGTCGCGCCGAGCGCGGTCGCTGCTTCGCGAAAGCTGTCGGGCACAGCCTTCAGCGCGTCCTCGCCGATGCTGACCATCACCGGAATGCTCATCAGCGCGAGCAGGATCGCGGCGTTCAAAACATTCAATCCGACTTGCACATGGAAGACAGATTGGATGAGCGGATTCATCACCGTGAGCCCGATGAAACCCCACACGATGCTGGGAATC
>JANXWQ010000641.1 GCA_025351065.1 Chthoniobacter sp.
CCGGTTCAATAGCGGGCGCGCGGGTGCGGCGGCAATCACATAATCAGCGCGGCGCAGGCGCGGGCCGCGCGGAAAGATTGGACGGGGCGCGGGGGGCTGCGGCACCTTTCCCCGCCGTGCAAAAACCCGCCCTCCGCCTCGTCCCGCTCGCCGCCCTGTGTGCCGCCGTGGCGCTGGCCGGCGGGCCGTGCGCGGCGGGCGCGGAGCGCAAAAAGGAACCGCTGCCCGAGGCTCCGCCGCCCGCGCTGCCGCAGGCGGTGAAGGTGCCGCGCGGCGAGCCGGCCGAGATCGCGCTACGCATCTACGGGGTGAAAAACGAGCCGCTGAAATACCTCATCCGCACGCCGCCGAAATCCGGCAAGCTGACTGAGCCGCGCGTGCTCGAGCGCGAGGTCAGCGCCGTGACCTACACGCCGCCGGCCGATCTCGCGGTCACGCGCGACCGTTTCTCCTACGCCGTGCAAAACGGCGCGGGCGTCTCGGCGTCGGTGGATGTGGTCATCACCATCGTGGATCAGCCGCCGGACCTTGCACTGCCGGGCGCGCTGGATTTTTCCCCGATGCTCGCCGGCGCCACGGCGGCGAAGACCGTGGAAATCCGCAATCGCGGAGGCGGCCTCGCCGAGGGCCAGGTGGCCGTGGAAGCGCCGTGGAAAATCGAGGGCGCGGCCAGGTATCGGCTCGCCGCGGGCGCGCGCGCGGTTTTCAAAGTGGTCTTCGCGCCGGAAAAAGGCGGGGTGTTTGAGAGCGCGGTACGGTTCAGTTCGCAGCCGGAATCCGGCGTGCGCGTGCGCGGCGAGGCGCAGGAGGCGATCGCCGCCGCGCCCGCGAAAATCGAGCTGCAAAACGCCGCGGGCGACGCGGTGCGGACGGGCACTTTCGAGCTGACCAACCAGACCGGCGCCGAGTGCCGCGTGACGCTCAGCGGCGGCGCGCGGCTGCAGGTGCCCGCCGAGCTGACCGTGCCCGCGCACGGCAAAGTCAGCGTGCCCGTGCAGACCGCGGCGACCGACGTGACGGCGCTGGAGGGCGAAGTGCGCGCCGAGTCCGCGGGCCTCACGGTGCGCGTGCCGGTGCGCGCGGCGCGCGTGGGGCCGCTGGTGCGCTCTATGCGCGGTCCGGTGATGTTTGGGCGCGTGGATGCGGCGCGGGCGGCGGGCGCGGATTTTGAGCTGGAAAATTTCGGCGGCACGGAGGCGCAGGTGAGCTGGGAAATCGGAGCGCCGTTTGTCATGGAGCAGCCGTCGGCGCGGCTCGCGCCCGGCGAGAAAAAAACGCTGACCCTGCGCACGCAGCCCGCGGCGGCGGGCAAATATCGCGCGTGGCTGACCGTGCAGTGCGACCGGCAGAAATTGGAGATTCCCGTCGAGGCCGAACTCTTTGCCAAGGTCGCGCCCGCCGCCGCATCGCGCCCAAACGCCGCGCCGCGCGTGGCGTCGGCCAGCCCGTCCGAGTCCGAGGCGGCGGCACCGGAGGTCATCGCGGCGGAACCCATCGAGATGCCGGCCATTGTGAAGGACCTGCACGCGGAATTGTTCCTCCCCCCGGGCGCGGGGCTGACCCAGCTCAGCGTGAGAAGCGCGACGCTGGAATGGCCGGCGGCGCTGAGCGCGGCGGCGAATTTTCGCGTCGAGTACCGGCGCGTCGTGGCGGACGCCGCGGGCGAGATGAAAGTGGTCTGGAATGAAGTCCCGAAGACCGTCATCCGGCGCGCGGGCGAGAAATTCGCGGCGACCTTCGGCGGCATGGTGCCGGGCGAAAGCTACGGCGTGCGCGTGGTGCCGCTCGGCCCCGGCGGCGAGGCCGGGCCGCCGCTCTTCACACAGTTTTTTGTCACGCCGCAGGGCGCGGAATGGCGGCCGAAATTCACGCTCGTCCGCACACTCCTCGCTGTGCTCGCGGTCTGCGCGGGCCTCCTGCTGTGGCCGCGCTGGCTGCGCAACCGGCGCGCGTGAGCATGGCGGAAAAGCCCTCGCCTTTCGCCCTGCCGCCGGGCCGCGCGCCGCGCTACGAACCTTGCATCGACGGCTGGCGCGCGGTGGCCGCGGCGATGGTGCTGCTCGCGCATTTTTTCCCGCACCACGCGCCGCCCAACACCTGGCTGCACCTGGGCGCCACGGGCGTGATCATCTTTTTCATCATCAGCGGCTACCTCATCAGCACGATCCTTTTTGCGGCGAAGGAAAGCGTGGGCGCCGGGCGGCTCGGCACGCCCGGCGCGCTGCGGCGTTTCTACATCCGGCGCGCGCTGCGCATCGCGCCGATTTACTACGGGAGCATCGCGGCGCTGTGCCTCATCGGGTCGCAGGCGGTGCGCGACGGGGTGTGGTGGCACGTCACCTACACCACGAATTTCGCGCAGGTTTTCGGCGGGCTGGATTTCAAAAACGCGGCGCATTTCTGGACGCTGGCGGTCGAGGAGCAGTTCTATTTCGTGTGGCCGCTGGTGGTGCTGGCGGTGCCGCGCGCGCGGCTCGGCGGAATGATCCGCGCGGTGTTCGTCGGCTCGGCGGCGGTGGTGCTGCTGGGCGCGGCGGGCGGCGCCTCGTGGGAGTTGCTCACGGCGCTGCCGGTGGGCGGCTCGTCGTTCGCGCTGAGCTTGGGCGCGTTGCTGGCCTACGGGCGTTTTTATGGAAACGGGATCGCGCTTTCGCACGCGCGCGCGGCGCTGTGGCTGGGTGCGCCGGCGCTGGCGCTGTCGCAATTCATCTGGTGGCGGCAGGGCGGTGGGGCCGCGGCCTGCGACCGGCTGGATTACAAGCTGACCTACATCCTCGCGGTGACGCTTTTTTGCGGCTGGCTTTTCATCCGCTCGCTCGCGCCGGGCTCGGGCCTCGCGGGGGTGCTGAGCTGGCCCGTGCTGCGCTACCTCGGGCGCATCAGCTACGGCGTGTACGTTTACCACTGGCTGCTCGATCCGTACTACGTCTCGATTTGGAAGCGGCTCGGCCTGCACGCCACGCTCGGGCAGGTCGCCGAGGGCGGGCTGAAATCCGCGACGGTCATCGTCCTCGCGGCGCTGAGCTGGCACTGTTTTGAAAAGCCGATCCTGTCGCTCAAAGACCGCCTCGCACCCGGCGCCTGAGCTGTAGGGGAAGCTGACAGCTTCCCCTGCAGCTCCCGGCGCTATCGCCCGCGGATCAAGGCTGGCGGCTGGTCCAGCGGTGGAGGTCGGCGCTGGTGAGGTAGTGGAGGAAGGCGCGGACGACGGTCAGATTTAGAAAAACGAAACCGGCGGGGAGGGCGAAGAATTTTCCGCGCAGCGAGGGAAAAAGCAGGCCGAAGGCGGCGGCGAGGTAGAACGCAAATTGGAGCGCGAGCGCGGCGCGGTAGAAAGGTTGCGCGGCGAGCGCGGCGCTGGCGGTGAGGAGCGCGACGAGAAAAACGGGCGCGGCGAGGCGCAGATATTTGTGCGAGAGGAGCTGCCACCACAGGCGGTTGCGCCACGGGAGCAACCAGGCGGGATGGCGGAAAAGCACTTGGAAATTGCCGGCGAGGGTGCGGCGCTTGCGGATTTTTTCGGCGGCGGGTTCGAGCGGCTGCGGGTCGAAGGCGCGGGCCGCGGGATCGTGGCTGACGCGGTGGCCGGCCACGGCGAGGCGCATGGGGATGACCACGTCGTCGAGCACAGTGTCGGCGGGCAGCGGGGTAAAAAGTGCGCGGCGGATGGCGTAGATGGCGCCGGTGCAGCCGATGCAGGAATCGAAGCGCGCCTCGGCGGTGCGGAGAAATTTTTCGTAGCGCCAGTAGGCATCCACTCCCGCGCCCGCGGCGCTGGCCGCGGCGTCGATCTCGAGCGCCCCGCTGACCGCGCCGAGGCGCGGGTCGGCGAAGTGCGCGGCGAGGCGCGCGATGGCATCGGGCGCGAAACGCTGGCGCGCGTCGGTGAAGACGATGACCTCGGCGGTGGCTTGCGCGAGCGCGGCATTGAGGCCCGCCGCTTTGCCCGCGCGCTCGGGCTGCACGAGGACGCTGACGCGCGCGGGCTCGACCGCCGCCGCGCGCGCGACCGTGGCGTCGGTGGAGCCGTCCGAGACGACGAGCACGCGCAGTTTTTCCGCCGGATAATCCGCCGCGAGCAGGTCCGCGACGCGCGCGGCGATGCGGGCCTCCTCGTTGTGCGCGACCACCACCACGCACACGTCTGGCAGCGGCGCGGGCGCGAGATTTTTCACCGCGCCACGACCGCGCGCGAGCAGCGCCATGAGCGCGGCGTAGCCGGCGAAGGTGTGAAAAAGCAGCGCGCCCGAAAGCCAGAATCCCGCCGCCGCCAGCGAGGCGGGGCTCAAAAGAGCGTATAAATGAAGGGGGCCGCGGAGGTCGCGCCGAAAATAATCAGCAGCCCGAACAGCACGAGGATGAGCACGATCGGAATCATCCAGTATTTTTTGTTGTGCTTGAGCATTTCGACGACTTCGCGCCCGAGGCTGGCGGGCTTTTGGTCGGCGGCTTGCTGAAAGGACTTGGAGGTTTCGTCGGGCATGGCGCGGGAGGTGGCTGAGGCGTCAATACTGGCGGAAGTAGCGCGCGGCGGCAACGGGCTTTTCCACGTCGCGCCAGTAGGTCGGGCGCGCGGGGCCGGGGCGTTTTTGCAGGGGGTCGCGCCCGAGCAGGCGCATGACGAGGCCGATGGGCGTGATGACCGCGTAGAAAAAAACCGCGAACAGCACATTGCTCATCACCAAGCCGACGCAGCACGCGGCGAAATACCAGACGAGGTAGAAAGGCCGCGCGATTTGCGGCAGCAGCCACAGCACCACGCCCGCGCCGGCACCGCCGAAGCCGAGCCAAAGCAGGCCGGGGTGCCACGCGCCGGTGCGCCAGAATCCGACTATGGCGAAGACTGCCGCGAGGATGGGAAAGCCGATGATGAGGCTGCGCGCGAAGGCGCGTTTCTCGACGGTGCCGGGCTGCCAGTTGGTGTCTTTGAAAGGGTTGAGCATGGCGGGTCAGTCGAGGGTGAAACTTTCCACGTACTGCGCGCGCTCGGCGGCGCTGAGCTGGGGCTGCTCGGTTTTGTAGAGCACGCAGTCTTCGAGCACGAGCACGTCCATGTCGCACGCGAGGAAGCAGCGGTAGGCGTCCTGGGGGGTGCCGACGATGGGCTCGCCGCGGATGTTGAAGCTGGTGTTCACGATGACGCCGCAGCCGGTCTGGCGCTTGAATTCGCGGAGGAGCCGGTAGTAGCGGCCGTGGCGCAGCTCATCCACGGTCTGCACGCGCGCGGAGTAATCGACGTGGGTGACCGCGGGGATTTGGCTGCGCGGGACGTTCACGCGTTTGCGCAAATCCGGGTCGCGCTGGAGCTGCTGCTGCTCGGGGGTGAGGGCGCATCTTTTTTCCTCCCGCACGGGGGCGACGAGGAGCATGTAGGGCGACTCGCGGTCGAGGTCGAACCACTCGCCCACATCCTCGGCGAGCACGCACGGGGCGAAAGGGCGGAAGCTCTCGCGGAATTTGATGCGCAGGTTCATCTGCGCCTGCATGGCGGGGTTGCGCGCGTCGCCGATGATGCTGCGCGAGCCGAGCGCACGCGGGCCAAATTCCATGCGGCCCGCAAACCAGCCCACGACTTTGCCGGCGACCATCTCGCGCACCACGGCTTCGAGCAGTGCGGGCTCATCGGTGTGGTGGTGGTACGGCGCGGCTTTGCTGTCGAGAAAGGTGCGGATTTCCGCGGTGGTGAAGCGCGGGCCGAGCAGCGCGCCTTTCATCGTGTCGTGGCCGGTGGCGGGGCGCGGGATGTCGAGGAGCTGGTGCGCGACGAAAAGCGCCGCGCCGAGCGCGCCGCCGGCGTCGCCCGCGGGGCCGGGAATCCACACGTCGTCGAAGATGCCGCTGCGGAGGAGCACGCCGTTGGCGACGCAGTTCAGCGCGACGCCGCCGGCGAGGACTATGTTCTTCGCGCCGGTGATTTTTTTCGCCGTGCGCGCCATGCGGAGCACGATGTCTTCGGTGACTTTTTGGATGGACGCGGCGAGATCCATTTCGCGCTGGGTGATGGCGGATTCGGCGGCGCGCGGCGGGCCGTCGAAGAGCGTGTCCATTTTCGCCGAGGTCATGGTGAGCCCCTGGGCGTAGTTGAAATAGCTCATGTCCATGCGGAACGAGCCGTCGTCCTTGAGGTCGATGAGTTGCGTGCGAATGGCGTCGGCGAAGCGCGGCTCGCCGTAGGGCGCGAGGCCCATGAGTTTGTATTCGCCGCTGTTGACCTTGAAGCCGCAGAAATACGTGATCGCGGAGTAGAGCAGGCCGAGGGAATGCGGGAACGCGAGGGTCTTGAGCAGCTCCAGTTTATGGCCGCGCCCGTGGCCGATGCTGGCGGTGTCCCACTCGCCCACGCCGTCCATCGTGAGGATCGCAGCCTCGTCGAAGGGCGACGGAAAAAACGCGCTCGCGGCGTGCGCTTCGTGATGCGGCGTGAAGGCGATGCGCCGGGTGTAGCGCCCACCGAGCGCCTTCCGAATTTCGCGCGGGAGATGGAGCTTCGTTTTGAGCCACAGCGGCATGGCCATCATGAACGAGCGCAGCCCCGACGGCGCGTAGGCGAGATAGGTTTCGAGCAGGCGGTCGAACTTCAGCAGCGGCTTGTCGTAGAAGACGACGTGGTCGAGCTGCTCCGCGGTGAGCCCGGCTTCGCGCAGGCAGTACTCGACGGCGTTGGTGGGAAATTCGTGGTCGTGCTTGATGCGCGTGAAGCGCTCCTCCTGCGCCGCCGCCACGATGTCGCCATCGACGACGAGCGCGGCGGCGCTGTCGTGGTAGTAGGCGGAAATTCCGAGGATGCGGGCGGGCATGGTGGGGAGCGGAGAAAAGCACGCCGGTGCGGCGCTGTCACGCGCGGGCGGCTACGGGTAGTGGAGCAGTTTGGTGGTCGCTGCATTTTTTGAAAACGCAGAGACGCAGAGGTCGCGGCGGTCGCAGAGGTTTGGTTGCGAAATCCTCTCTGCGATCTTTGCGCCTCTGCGCCTCTGCATTAAAAAATAAACGCCCCGCCGCATCAACCGACTACGGCTTTCGCAAAACCGCTGCGCGTTCGCGGAGCGCCGCTGCGATGGCGTGGCCGACGGTGGTTTCCATCTCGGCCACGTAATGGCCGTCGTGGTAGAACGCTGCCGAGTTTTTACCGCGCGCGAGCGCGAGCATTTGCGCTTCGGGGGAGATGACGGCGGTGGAGGATTTCAGTGCGGTGTACAGGTCGTCGTAGGGAAAACGCCCGCGCTTTTCAAAGGCATCCAGCTCCAGGCTGTGCGGCAGATGCGCGACGACGAAGGCCGCGCCGGTCTCCTCGACCTCGCGCTGCAGCTCGCGCGTGATCGCCAGCGCGAGCCGCGCGGGCTCGTCGTTGATTTTGTAAAAAGCCTCGGGGTCGGCCTTGCGGGCGCGCGCGCCGGCCTTGGCTTCGGCCAGCGCGAGCACGCGGCTGGCGCGCCACCACGCGGGCGCGAAATCCGCGGGCACCCAGTAGTGATCCTGCGCGCTGAGCGGCCACGCGCCCACGTCGCGCATGATGACGAGCGCCTGCTCGGGCGAGGGCGTGGGCGAGTTGATGAGCCGCAGCTTTTCGCCCTCGAGGAGGAAGCGCGGTTTGGTGAAGGGGATGCCGCTGTCCGGGTCTTTGACCATGCGGATGAGGTTCAGGTTTTCGTAGCTGTTGCCGGCGTTGAAACCGAAGAGCACGAGGTGCGGGTGAAAGGGCTGTCCGTCGCGCCGCCAGCGGAGCAGCGCCTGGTCCATGCCGTAACCGCCGACGCCGAAATTCAGCACCTCGCAGGGCACGCCCGCGGCGTTCAAGTCGTCCTCGACGGTGCGCCACCAGCCGCGCTCGCCGGGCTCCTGCGCGTATGAGCCGCGCGCGTACGAGCCGCCGAAAATGGCGATGCGCAATTTGTCCACGGGCGCGGCGCGCGGCACCTCGGCGGCGGTGCTGAGAAAACCCTGAGCGTTTTGTCCATGCACCGCGGCGCGCTCAACCCAGCCGAGGTCGGCGTCGTAGGCGATGACGGAGCCGGGCTCGGTGAGGTAGCGGTGGAGCGCCGCCTCCGCGTGCTGTACCGGCACGCGGTACGGTTTGAGGTGCGTGGAAAAGAACCACAGGTTCCCGTCGGCATCGCGCCGCGTGAGCAGCCGCACGCCGGTTTCGAGCGCTGCGAGGCCCAAAAAAACCGCGATGAGGAGCAGCGTGAGCTTGGCGCGGAGGGAGACTTTCATCGGGACGGGAGGCAGCCAGAAACTTCTTCCCGGCACAAATGGAAAGCGTTTATCTAACCCGCCCCGCACGCCCCCCGCGCGGCCCCTTTTTTCACCACCCGCATGACCAAGAAACAACGCGAGCTTTTCATCGGCGCGCTCTTTGCCGCCGCGGCCACGCTCGTCACGCTCGCGCTGGGCGAGGTCGCCATCCGCGTCATCTCCAGCCACCGGCTCATCTACAATATCGAGATGGTGAAATACGCGCGCGAGTTGAAGGTGCGCGACCCGCGCGGGCTGGTCAGCCACGTCCACCGCGCGTCGAGCGAGGCGCAGCTCATGGGGGTGAAAATCGCGCTCAATTCGCTGGGCGACCGCGGTCCCGAAATTGTGGAGCCGAAGCCCGCCGGCACGAAGCGCCTGCTCGTTTTCGGCAGCTCGATCACGATGGGCTGGGGTGTGCCGTTCGAGTCCGTCTTCACCTCCGTGCTCGCGCAAAAAGTGAACGCCGAGCACGCGCTCGGCCCCGGCGCGGCGCTCGAAGTCGTCAACGCCGGCATCGGCAATTACAACACGGTTTTTCAGCACCAGCTTTTCCTCGGACAGTACCCGCGTGTGCGGCCCGACATGGTGGTGCTGCACTACTTCATCAGCGACGTGCAGCCGCGCGGTAGGGGCCGCGACAACGCGCTGCTCAAACACTCCGCGCTCGCCGCGTTCTGTTTCGACCGCTTCGGCCAGTTCAAGTTCCGGCAGCAAAAGACCGACCTTTTCACCTTCTACCGCGACCTCTATGCCGACGACGCCGCAGCGTGGAAACAGACCCGCGACCTCATCGCCGCCATGCGCGACCGTTGCCGCGCCGACGGCGTGCCGTTCCTCGTGATGATCGTCCCCGACATCCACGACCTCTCGCCCGGCACGCCCTTCGCGCCGCTCTACGCGGAAATCGACGCCGCCTTCCGGCAGCTCGACCTGCCCGTGCTGGATGCCTTCGCTCCCTTCCAGCAGCGCTTCGGCGCGGACGTGACGAAGCTCTGGATCCAAAGCGACGACCCGCACCCGAACGCCGCCGGCCACGCCCTCATGGCCGAGCTGCTCGAAGCCTACCTCGTCCGCGAAAAGCCGCTCGCGCCACATCCGTGAAATCGGCCGGTTTCCTCCAGCCTGGGCATGAGGATAAACGCAGAGACGCAGAGACGCAGAGGGGAGAGCTGCGGCGGCTGTTTCCCTCTCTGCGTCCTCTGCGGCTTTGCGGCTCTGCGTTAAAAACAACCGCGCCCTGATGCTCTTCAACTCCCTCGAGTTCGCGGTTTTTTTCCCGCTCGTCACGCTGCTCTACTTCCTCGCTCCGGGCCCGGCTCGGGTCTTTGTGCTGCTGGCCGCGAGCTGCGCTTTTTACATGGCCTTTGTCCCGGCCTACATCCTCATCCTCTTCGGCGTCATTCTGGTGGATTACATGGCGGGCCGGATGATCGAGCCGGCGGCGGGGCGAAAGCGCCAGCTCATCCTCGGATGCAGCATCGTCGCCAATGTCGGCATCCTCGCCTTCTTCAAATACTTCAACTTTTTCCAGGCCAATGTCGCCGCTGTCTTCGGCAGCTTCGGCCACGCCGCGCCTTTCCCCGCGCTCGGCATCATCCTGCCCATCGGGCTGTCGTTTCACACTTTTCAGTCCATGAGCTACACGCTGGAAGTGTACCGCGGCCACGTCCCCGCCGAGCGCTCGCTGCCGCACTTCGCGCTTTACGTTTTGTTCTATCCGCAGCTCGTCGCCGGGCCCATCGAGCGCCCGCAGAATCTGCTCGCGCAGTTTCACACCACGCACCGCTTTGACCTCGCGCGCTGCATCGAGGGCCTCCGCCTCATGGCCACCGGGCTGTTCAAAAAAATCGTCATCGCCGACCGCCTCGCCGTCTTCGTGGATGCCACCTACAAAAATCCCGGCGAGCACTCCGGCGCGACGCTGCTGCTGGCGACGTACTTTTTCGCCATCCAGATTTACTGCGATTTTTCCGGCTACTCCGACATCGCCCGCGGCGCGGCGCGCGTTATGGGCTACGAGCTGATGCTCAATTTCAACCGCCCCTACTTCGCCACCTCCGTCGGCGATTTCTGGCGGCGCTGGCACATCTCGCTCTCCACCTGGTTTCGCGACTACGTGTACATCCCGCTCGGCGGCAGCCGCCACACCGTGCCGCGGCGCTGCGTGAATCTGCTCATCGTCTTCCTGCTCAGCGGCGTCTGGCACGGCGCTAACTGGACCTTCGTCGTCTGGGGGTTGCTCCACGGCGCGTTCGTCACCGCCGAGGTGCTGGCCGGGCGCGGCGGTTCCGCGGAGCGGAAAAAGGCGGGTGGGTTTGCGTTCGGGCGCGCACTCCTCGTCTTCAATCTCACCGCGCTCGCGTGGGTTTTTTTCCGCGCCGCATCCGTGGCCGACGCCGCGCTCATCCTGCGCCGTATCGCCACCGCCTTTGGCAGCCTCAGTCTGCCCGGCCTCAGCACGCTCGAACTCACCGTCGCGCTGCTGCTCATCGCCGCGCTTTTTCTCACCGAGCACCTCGGGCGCGAACGCTCCGTCTGGTCGCGTCTCGCCGCGCAGCCGCGCTGGGTTCGCTGGGGTGCGTACTATCTATTCGCCGTCGCCTTTCTCGCCCTCGCCCTCACCGGACCGCAGCACCAGGCGCAGCCGTTCATCTATTTTCAGTTTTAGGGTATCTGCCGCGTGGAGCGCCGCGCGTTGCAGGGGAAGCTGCGAGCTTCCCCTGCAGCGCGCGGGCTTTCACATGCGGGTCAAAATGTACGACCAGTAACGAATGGCCGCGTAAGCCATCGCGCCGGCGATGGCGAAGTCCACGACACCGAGGCGATTCCACGCGAAGCCGATGCGCGACTCCGGCTTGGCGGCGGGCGCGGGCGCGGGCGCTTCGGCGCGCAGCGGCTCCAGAGTCAGGATGCTGGCCGACGCGCCCGCGGGCGCAAACCCGCCGGCGGACGAGGGCTGCGGGACGAGGCGCGCGCGCCATGCGGGCATGAACGGATCGGGCTCCAGTTTGACCTTTTCCTCGGCCTCGATTTCCGCCACGGCGTTGAGCCCGTGGAGGTGCCGGTGCAGCGCGGCGGTGGCGGCGGCGAACATGAAAAATGTGGGCCGGTAGGCGAAATCGACCATCCACGACGAGACCATGTAGGTCAGGATGAGGATGAAAAGAATGCGCCGGATGCGCTCCTCATCGGGCGTGTTGGTCTGCGCCGTGATGACCGTGCGCAGGCAGCAGTAGAGGATGCCGAAGAGCAGAAAAAAACCGGTGTAGCCCAGCTCGGCACCGATGCAGACGTAGGAGGAGTGCGGCGCTTTTGAGACGATGGGCTGGGTTTTCTTGAGCGATTCCTTGTCGGTGTGCGTTTGTTTGAAATGGTATTTGGCCGCGAGGAAACTCGGCAGCCAGTTGTGAAAACCCACGCCGTGATCCGTGGTGGTGAGCATTTTGTAGCCGTGCCGGAAGGCCATGACGCGGCCCTGAATGGCTTCGTCGGTTTTGGACTTGTTCAGCTCCTGCATGCGCGGCAGCGCGTAGAGGATCGAGCTGCCAAAGATCGCCGCGCCTGCGATGATCGCGATCTGCACGGTCTTCGGCCGGCCAAAGGTCAGCGTGCCCACGATGGTCGCGCCGCCGGCGATGAACGCGCCTTTCGACTCAGTCAGAAAAATGCAGTACGCGACCACCGCCGTGAGCCCGAGCCCGATGGCGCGCAGGAGCAGCGGCTTTTTCCAAACGCAGTAATAATAAAGCAGCGGGATGGCCGGCGCGACGCTGTGGCCGAGGCCGTTCGGGTTGTTGAAAATCGACAGGTTGAGCACGAGCCGCTCCTTCATCGTGAAGTGCGTGATCTCGGCGCTGTCGAGCGGATCGAAGCCGTGCAGGCTCAGCACCGCGAGCCCCGCGACTGCGGCGATGAGGAAGGTCCACCAGCCCGCGAAGACATTGAGCCGCGGCACCGTGTTGAGCGTTTGCACGATGACGATGTAAAAAATGTAGAGGTTGGCCGAGTCCTTGAACGTGGCCCACGGCGTGGGTGACGAGAAGACGATCCACAGCCAGAACGCGAGCACCGCGTAGTCGTGCGGCGTGCGAAAAAGATCGCCCACTCGAAAGCCGCGCGCGCGGAACGAGAGCGAGGCCAGGCCCGCGAGCATGGTGAGCTGCACGAAATGAATCGCGCTCAGGCCGATGGGCCACTCCTGCGGGCGCAGGTAGTAGAGCACGAGAAAAAGAATGACGGGGACGATGTCCATTTACCGGGCGGCGGCGAAAATGCGGGGCGGTTGCGTGGGGGTGGGCCGGGACATGCGAGTGCGCGGAAAATCCATCAGCGCGCGGAAACTGCAAGAGAGCGGTAGAGGCGCTCGTAGGCGTCGGCCATCGCGCCGAGGGAAAAATCGCGCAGCATTTTGGCCCGCGCCTTTGCTCCGAAATCCGCGAGCCGCTCGGGCTGCGCGAGGAGCGCGGTGAGCTGCGCGGCGAGCGCGGCGGGCGTGGCGAGGTCGGCGATGAGGCCGTCGTCGGCGGACGCGATGATGCGCTCGTGGCCGCAGCCGGTGTTGGCGAGCACGGGGATGCCGCAGGCCATTGCTTCAAGCGCGACGTTCGAGAGACCTTCGTTGACCGACGGAATGGCGAGCACGTCGAGCGCCTGGTAGCACGCGCGCGGGTCGCTCTGGAAGCCGAGCCAGTGGGTGCGCGCGGCATGCGGGCCGGCCTGCGCGCGGGCGCGCACAGCGGCTTCGGCGGGGCCGCCGGTGCCGGCGATGACGAGGTGTGCGGCGGGCAGGCGAGCGGCGATTTCGTCGAAGGCACCGAGCAGGATTTCGTGGCGCTTGAACAGGCCGAACCTCCCGACGATGCCGATGCACACAGCATCCGCCGGCAGCGCGAGCGCGCGGCGCGCGGCGGCGCGGTCGCCGGGCGCGAAGTGCGCGGTGTCCACGCCGTTCGGGATGACGGAGATTTTGTCTGCGGAAAAACCGAGCGCCAGCAGCTCGACGCGCATGGGGTGGGCGACGGTGTGGACGGCGCGGCAGGCGCGGTAGAGCCAGCGGCGTTGGCGCAGGCGGCGCGGGGTCAGCTCATCGGCGGTGAGCTGGCTGTGCTCGCCGTGGAGCAGCGCGGCGCGGTGGCCGCCGGCGGTGGCGAGGCTGGCGTAGATGAGCGCGCCGAGATTGTGGCTGTGGACGACGGCGGGGCGCAGGTGGAAAATTTCGCGCGCGAGCTGGAGCGCGGCGCGCGGGGAAAAACCGTCCGCTTTGCCGAGCACGGTCACGCGCTCGGGGTGCGGCAGCCGCTCGGCGAAAGCGCCGCGCCTTTCCAGACACGCGACCTGCACCTCGAAGCCGCGCGGCTCCAGCGCGCGGGTCATGTTGACCACGCCGTTTTCCATGCCGCCGGGGTCGAGCGAATTGACGACGAGGAGGATTTTCACGCGCGTTTCGGGAGGAGGAAATGGCGCAGCGCGCGCAGGCGGAAAAGCGGCTGCTCGAAGACGCGGCAGGGGCGCAGAAAGCACGGCCAGAGCACGACCGAGGCGAGCCAGTAGCGCAGGGCGCGCGCGCGCAGGCCATCGTCGAAATGGGTCCACGCGACGAGGAAATAATGGATGGCGAAAACGCGCAGCCAGAACGGCACGGCGAGCCGCGAAACCGCGCCACTGCGCCACGCGCGGACGAGCACACGCTGGGAGTTCTGTTTCATGCGCGGCGCGTTCTTGCTCATGTTCTGCGGATGGCGGCGGATGAAGGCGAGCGGCTCGGCGAGGAAAAAAAAGCGGTGCCCGCGCGCGGTGAGCCGGATCCACATGTCGCGGTCTTCCGAGCTGCGCAGCGCGGGGTCGAAGCCGCCGCAGTCCGCGAAGGCGCTTTTTTTCACGACGACGGAGGAGGAGAGCGGGCGGTTGCGCAGGCAGAAGTCCCGCGCTGTGAGTTCGCCCGTGCGCAGGTCGGTGTAGCCGGGGACGGCGCGCGGTTTGCCACCGGCATCCATGCGGGTGGCGCCGGTGGCGATGGCGGCGAAGTCCGCGGGCAGCGCGGCGAATTTTTCCATCACCGCGGCGAGCAGTCCGGGGGCCCAAAGATCGTCGGCATCGAGGAAGGCGACGAAGGGAAAACGCGCCTCGCGCAGGCCGGTGTTGCGCGCGGCGGAGAGGCCGGCGTTTTCCTGCCAGACGTAGCGCAGACGCGGCTCGGCGAGGGTGGCGACGGTGGCGCGGGTGCCGTCGGTCGAGCCGTCATCGACGATGAGCAGTTCGAGCTGCGCGTGGCTTTGCGCGAGTACCGAGGCGACGGCCTGCGGGAGGTAGTGCGCGTAGTTGCAGGCGGGGATGACGACCGAGACGCCGGGCTTTTCGTCCGGGGAAAAAGGGCTCACGCTCACGCATTCTCCAGCGGGTGCTGGTAGTAATAATCGTGGGAGTAATAGTAGTACTGGTAGTAGTTAGCCGTGGCGCTGAGGTCGAGGCGGTTGAGGACGAAGCCGTAGAAGTTCGCGCCGTTGGCGGCGAGCATGTCCACGGCGGATTTGGCGCTGCGGGCAGGGGTGTTGCCGGTCCAGATGACGAAGAGGACGCCGTCCACGATGGACTGCATCATCGCGGTTTCGGAGAGTCCGAGCACGGGCGGCGTATCCACGATGATGCGATCGTAGCGCGCGCGGAGCGTTTGCATGAGTTCGCGGAAGCGTGAGGAGCCGAGCAGTTCGGTGCCGCTTTCGAGGTGTCGTCCGGCGCTGAGGATGGTGAGGTTTTCCTGGCCGGTGGAGCGGCAGGCCTGTTCGAGGGTGGCTTCGCCGAGGAGCAAGTTGCTGAGGCCGGGGTCTTTGCGGTAGCCGAAGAGGCGGTGCAGGCGCCCGCGCCGCAGGTCGGTGTCGATGAGCAGGGTGCGGGCGCCGGTGTGGGCGAAGGAGACGGCGAGGTTCGAGGAGACGACGGTTTTGCCCTCCTTCGGCATGGCGCTGGTGACCATGATGACGTGGGGCTCCTTGGTCATCGAGCCCATCGAGAGGACGTTGGTGCGGATGACGCGGAAGTTTTCGATGAGCGCGTCCTTGTGGCCTTCGTCGCGGCTGATGAGGGCGGCGGCCCCGGAGGAGGAGGCGTCGATCTGCGGGACGATGCCGAGGCCGCGCATGCGGAAGACGGACTCGACTTCCTCGAGGTTGGTGAGGGTGTGGTCGAGGTACTCGATGAGGAAGGGGATGCCGAGGGCGAGGGCGAGACCGACGGCGAGGGAGATGAGGACGAGTTTGGCGCGGTTGGGGGAGACGGGGCGGCCGTCGCTGGGCTGGGTGAGGGCGAGATATTCAAAGTTCACCCGCTCCTTTTCACCGCCGTACTCGGTGGCTTCCAAATTGCGCTTCATCTCGGCGATGTAGTTTTCGTAGGGCAGTTTCGAGACATTGAAAAGGGCGGCTTCGGTGAGCAGCTTTTCGTATTTGCTCTTGATCGCGTTGTATTCGGGCAGCCGGCCTTCGAGGTCTTTTTTCTTGTTGATTTGCTCCTGATATTCGAGGTCGAAGCGGGTCTGCGCCACTTGGTATTCGGCTTCGAGTTTTTCCTGGATGGCTTCGAGCTGCCTGGTGGGTTCGGCCATTTTTGCGCTGCCGAGCTTGAAGATTTTCAACAGCTCGTCGCTGTGCGCTTTGATCTGCTGCTGCTCCTGCAGCAGTGAATCCCAAGGGCGCTGTGATTTCATAAGGGAGGGGACGACGATGACGCTCGTGCCGCTCTGGTCGCCGGATTTTTTTTCCGGCGAATGGTCGGCATTATTCCCGCTGCCTTTTTCCACAGACTGGCCGACATGAAGTTGGGTGTCGCTTTTTTCCTCGATGGAGGAGATGAGCGACAGCTTGGCGACGACATCGTTTTCCAAAGACGGATCCTGCAGGCGGATGCGGACGCGGCCCATTTCGTCGATGCGGCTGGTCAGGCGCGAGAGGTCGTCGGGCAGGGTGCTGATGGATTTGAGGCGGATGAGCGCCTCGGTCACGCCGCGCTGGTCCTGAAAGCTGATTTTCTCGCTGGTCTGCTGATCCAGCCGCCCGCTGGCTTCGGCCACTTCCTTGGTGAAGGTCTTGAATTTGAGGTCGCGGTCTTCGATCCGCTTTTCGGCGCGGTAGGCGACGAATTCGCGCAGCATGGTTTCCGTCCAGTTGTTGGCGAGTTCCGGCGTGGCGACCCAGACGTTGACGGTGAGGTTGTGCTGCTGGTCGAGGACGGCGGTGATTTTGGTGAGATATTTTTCCTCGAGGTCGCGGTTGCTGCCGTCCACGCCGAGTGCGTGGGCTGTGCGCTCCATGATGTGCGGCGCGGTGAGCTGCATGGGGACGGCTGCGAGCTGGCTGTCGTTGTAAAGTTTGTCGGTGTCGATCGGGCGCGAGAGATCTTCGACATGGATGAGCGCCTGGGCGTGATAGACGGGCCGGGCGAAAATGTAGAAGGTGAGCCCGCACATCAGCGAGAAGCAGATGAGCAGCGCCATGAGCCGCACATGTTTGCGGGCGATGGCGAGGTACATCAGCACGTCGTGCAGGCTGAAGACGCGGGCTTTGAATCCGGGAATCATGGTGAAAGAAAAAGGAGGGGGAACGTCGCGCCGACGAAAAAAACGCCGACGGCGGCGGGCGCTAGATTACGCAGAACCCGCCCGCTTGCAGCAAATGATTTGACGGCAGCGGAGGAGGAGACGGCGGCGGAACGGGCGGGACGAAAAATCCCGCGGCGGCGGCTAACTAGAAGCTGAAAAACTTCTCCGGGACGACGACGATGTCGCCGCTCTGCAACTGCACATCGGCACGGCGGCCTTTTTTGATGGCGCTGATGTCCACGGGCAGCCGCACTTTCGTCCCGTCTGGAACGGCGCGGAGGACATAGACGTGGTTTTGATCGGCGAAACGGGCGAAGCCGCCGTTCTGAAGGATCGCGCCGTAGGCGCTGAGTTTTTCGCCAGCCTTGAGCGGGTAGGAGCCCTGATGCATGACGTTGCCGGTGAGATAGACGAGGCTGGTGGGGCCGGCGGGGATGGTGATGACGTCGCCTTCGTCGAGGGTGAGGTCGGAGGTGAGGCCGCCGCCGTCGAGAATTTTGAGGACGTTGACTTCTTCGACGATGCCTTTGTTGGCGGCGATGCGCATGACGCGGACGCGGGTGAGGTCGGCTTTGTCGGTCGTGCCGCCGGAGCTGAGGATGACGTTGACGAGGGTGGGGGTGATGTTTTTCGGAATCTGCCATTTGCCAGCCTGCTTGAATTCGCCGGAAAGGTAGATGATCGGCCCGTTTTCGATGTCGGCGCCCTGCACGCGCTCGATCAAAACGGAGGCGTGGTGGAGTTGCGAGCTTTGCAGCGCGCGCTTTACGGCGGCTTCCGCGCCGGGGATGGTTTTGCCGGCGACGGCGATGCGGCCGACCTGCGGCATGATGATGTAGCCGCCGCGGCGCACTTGGTAGCGGCCATTGAAGGACGGGTCTTCGTTGACAAAAACTTCGAGCGTTTCGCCGGGGACGACGACTTCATTGCTGGCGGTGACGGCGCTCTGCTGGCCTTGGGTGGCGTCATCGAGTTCTTTCTCGACCTGGCCGAGCTGGGCGCGGGTGGCATCGAGGCGGGCCTGCCAGTCTTTCGACTCCTGGTTGAGCCGGTCGGCGGCTTCGAGGTTGCCGGCGGCGGTTTGCACGGCGAGCTGTTTCTGGGCGGCGTCGAGCTTGGCTTTGGCGTAACGCGCTTCACCTTCGAGCGTTTGCTTTTTTTCCGTCAAATCCTCGACTTCATTCGCGGATTTTTTCGAGAGGGCGCTGCGGGATGGAGCAGCGGAATCCGTGGTCGCGAGCGGCACGGCGGATTTTTTGAAAGCGACTTTTCCGCGGGGCGTAGCTTCTTGCGCGCGCAAGGCACCGCCATGGCTGACCACTAGGGAGAGGAGCAGGGATGCGGCGGTAAAAAAAGGTGGGTGGAGGCGCATGAGAAAGTGTTTATCGGGGTGCGGCGAAAAAGGGCGGTGGCGTGATTACGGATTTTTGGAGGGATCGTCAACCTTTGATTGGCGACATTTGCCGTTGGTTTTTTTCAGGGATTTTTAATTAAAATATTTTGTGAGGCTGAAATAAATCAGGTTTTCGTAATAGCTCTGGCCGCGCAGGTCGGAGTCGGTTAGCTGATACTGGTAGAGCAGGCGCGCGAGGAAGGTGTCGGTGAAATAATGGGAGATCTCGGCGCGTCCGGTCAGCGTGGTGGATTTCGCGCGGTCGGAATCCTCGAGCGTGTAGGTGCCGGTCAGGATGATGTTCGTGCGCGGCCCGGCGGCGATCGAGAAACGCAGGCCGGCGCGGTATTCCACGCGGGCAAAACCGTCGCCGTTCAAGTCGTGGATATCGTCGCGCAAAACGTAGGCGTCGGCGACGATTTTCGGGCCGAGAATCTGGCGGATATTGTAGCCGAGGACTTCGTTGATTTCGTCGTGAAAACTGCTGACGGAGCGACTGTAAAAAAGCGACTCCTCGGTATAGGGGCCGGCCTGGTGCCGGAGGCTGATGCCCCAGAGCAAGGCGTCCTGATGATTGCCAAGATAGTAGCCGATTTCGGCATGAAGCTGCAGTTGGTCGGTGATCGGGCCGTCGAGGCCGGCGCGCACCGTTTGCTCGAAGCTGTTTTGCAAATCCGTCTTCAGCGCCTGGTAGATGACGAAGGGTTTGAAGCGCAGGTTTTCCCGCTCGGAGACGAGGCTGACGGTGACTTGATCGCGCAGTTTGGGCAGGCCGCGGTTGCCTTGGTTGTACCACAGGTTTTCGTGCGAGGCCTGCACGCGCAGCCGCGTCTTGGCGACGATCAGCCGGTCCACCTGGGCGCTGACGATGTTGCTGTAATAAACAACGTCGAGGTTGCTGTTTTGATCGCGGCTGCGGCGGCCGCGGCTCACGGCACCCTCGGGGCCGCGAAAGATGTAGCGTCCGGCCTGGTCGTAGCCGTCGAACCCGCCGCCGCGGAAGTACACCGCGTCGTCGCGCACATTGCTGGAGAAGCGCGCGATTCCGATGCGAAAATCGTCGGCGAAAACCACATTCCAGCCGCCGATGACGGTGTTCCATGTGACTTCGGAGCGGACGATGGGTTCGTCGTCGAAACCTAGCAAATACGGGCCGTAGAGCCCGAAGCCCGCGATGCCGGCCTCGTTTTGCAAAGGCAGATAGACAAACGAGCCGGAGACCGCGATGCGCAGCCCCTCGGTGAGCTGGGCAATGATCGAGCTGCTGATGGTCAGGATGCCGATGGTGCCGGACTCGCGGTTTTTTTCCGTGAGGTGGATGTTGTCGCTCCACAGGACGGCGGCGGTGAGCCCTTGCAGTTTGAAAAAGACGGGGCCGAATTTGAGGTCGGCGTCCTGCGGTTCAAAGCCGCGCTGGAGCAGCGGCAGCGCGGCGCTGAGGGCCGGGAGCCCGACGGTGGTGCGGGCCTCGACGGACTCGGTCTGCACCGAGGGCGTGACGGCGAGGCGCTGCAGCGGATTGGTGTAGGGCGCTCCGGTGTCGCGGAAAATTTTCGAGTACGGCACGCCGGGCACCGGCGGTGTCAGGTAAGCGCCATTCGGAAGCGTGCTGGGGAGACTCTCCGCCGCCGGGGCGGTCGGGTTGCTGCTGCTAAACTGCGGCGGCTCGGCTGGCGAAGCCGCCCGCGCCAGCGAGACGGCGGCCAGGCACGCGGTCACAAAACCAAGGTGTGCGCGCCCGCCAGCCCCCTGGCGGGGCGTTTCCACACGGCCAAATGGACGGGTCAAGATTTTTGTCCTCCCGTGAAACGGCTCTGGGCGGCGGCATGCTTGGGGCTGCGGTCGCGCTGGGAGCGGAAGAAGAAAAGCTGCGCAAGCTGCTCCCGCCGGAAGGAGGACGGGAGATAGGCCAGGATGCCCAGCAGCGGGACAAAGATGACGACTGCCATCCAAAATTTTCGCTGGCGAGCGCTAAAGGGCTGCGCCTGGATACTCGTGATCGTGCAGCCCAGAACGAGCAGCCAGATCAGCGCAAGACAAACCCACACCTGGCCGTTGAATTTGGCGGCGTGGAAGCTGAAACGGTTGAAAATTTCACTCATCGGGTAGAGGGCGGCAGGGGTTGGAGGGAAAAAGCAAGGCAGGTGGTGTGCCAGGCGATTTATTTTATATCAAGGGCCTGCACCGCCTTTGGTAAAGCAATTATTTGCAAAAACCTTCGCGCATAGGCCGCGCTGTCTGTTTTTTGCCGGCAGCCCGCTCCTCGACGGCGCGGCATTTTTGGGCGCAAAATAATGGCGGATCGAGTGAGCGCAGGCATTGGCTGTGATCCTGAAACGGCCGCACTTTTTTCATCCCGGCACCGCACAGCGGTAAACTTCCCGGAATGGAATGGGAGCGACCGGACAAGGCGGATCGCAGGCGGCAGCCTCCGCCGGACGATTCCCAAAAACTTCCCTCAAAGAAGCCAAATTCGAGTTGATTTTTGGCATGAATTTTTCTAAAGACACTGCTGCCTGCCATTTCATTTTCAGAGACGGAACCCGTTTTTTGCGAAACCATTAAAAACTTGAAAAGATTTTATTGACATACCGTTTGGCCTTGGCGATCATCGCAACACGATAAGCACCGGAATGCCTCTAGGCTCCCCCCAATGCTTCCCTCCAACATCACTTCCACCTAAAAACACAACCGCATTATGAAGTCATCCCAACTACTCAGAAAATCCTCGGGTTCCATCCTGTCTCAACCTCGTCTGCGCAAAGGCATTGCCGCCATGTTTGCGGCCGCTCTGGCGCTGGGTCTTGGGGCTGGCTCAGTCATTGCGCAGGGGCCATACTACCCTGAAGTTAATCCTGTTGGGGGTGCGCCATTTAATCCAAATGGTGTTCCGATTGTTTCCTCACCGGAATTGAATCTGATTGAAACTTACATGCCTGCCGGCAAGACCTTGGTGCTTCCTCCTCCGACTGGTAAAACTACCGCGTCGTCTGCTGACTATCAGGCGGCGGTTCAGGCGGCGGCTGCTGCGGTGGGCGCGGCTGGTGGCACGCTGGGTTCGGTGACTATCTCATCTTTGGGGGCTCAGGTTGCGCTTTACCGTGCGGCGGGAACGTCGCAAGTGAACGCGGCTCTGACTGGCTTTTCGGCTGGTATCGTCGCCTCGTCTGTCAACAAGCAGGCGGATCTCCAGAGCTTGGCGTTTTCCGTTGCCCAAGCCAATCCAAACCTGCTGAATGCCTCTAGCTTTCTCCCGATTTTCCACGCCGCTGCCTCGAATGATACGCTAATTGGGGGTTTGGGCGCGATTTTGAATCAGGCTATTGCTGGCGCAAAGGCTGGCAACCCGCCGGTGGCGCAGTTGTCGCCAACCGGGGTCACGGCCGTTTTCAATAATGCGGTCAGTGAGCTTTTCAACTCGACCGCCCCCATTGCTGCGACCCCGGCTGCGCGTGGCACGCTGATCTACAATCTGGCGACGCTCGTTGTGCCTTCGGTTGCGGGCTCTTCATCGAATCTTGACGCCGCTGCCGTCGCCCTCACAGGCGCTGGTTATCAGGCTCCGGGTGTGGTGACATTGCAAAACATGGTGCTGACGATTCGCAATGCCGCCGGCGGCGGGGCTATTACGGATGTGAGCGCTGGTGCCATTGCGCAGGGAGCGCTTCGGAATTCGGCCAATGTCACTGGCGCAGGCTACGTGGCGATTAAGGCTGGGCTCCCCGGGAATGCCTATGCGACCAACTTGGTTGATTCGTATTCAAATTTCTCCTCAGCTGCTAACGCCACAGTTCGCGCGACAACCGATCCCGATCCTGTTGCTGTGGCAGCCGCGGGTGCGCTTAAGTTCCCTGCCAGTGCTCCACAGATCACCAAAGATGTGCTGAATGCCGTTCCGCTTTCCGCTGGCGACGTTCAGAAGGTCGTTGGTCGTGCGGTTGGTGCTGTTCAATCGGCTGCGGCGGCGATTGCTGGGGCCGCCGTAACGGCCGTTGGGCCGAATGTGAATGCTGGGAACGTCACCTACGGCGCGGTATTCTCCGCTCAGGTTGGCTCGGCCGGTGCCGTTGCCCGTAAGGTTCTTTCGACGGCTAGCTTTGCAGGCACCAACATTCAGCAGGTGGCTAATAACTCCATTCAGGCCGCAGCCGATGCCTCGCCCTCAAGCCCTCAAGACGCGTATGCTGACATTGCGAATAACTTGGGTGGACTGCTGAGGACTGGCA